>JAZURU010000135.1:0-16765 GCA_045606365.1 Candidatus Scatosoma sp.
AGTTGAACTGGTGTATTGTCTTCCTAAGACCGCTTGGCCTCCGACTTGCGTTGGCTGCGCCTCGTCCACGAGGTAGGGGCGGATGCAAGCATGCGGACAGACAAAGGAGCATTGATTGCACTGAATACAATTTTTCTCGATCCATTTGGGAACGGACGCCGCCACGCCGTGCTTTTCCAGCTTTGCCGTGTCCGTGGGTACGCTGCCGTCTAAGGAGAATGCCGATACGGGTAAACGGTCCCCCTGCAAAGCCAAAATGGGGGAAATATAGCCTTCAAAATATTCGTTTTTTGAGGGCGGGGGCAAAGCTTTGCCGCTGGCTGCGGTTGCCCATGCTGCGGGGTAGTGGATTTTATAAACTGCCTCTTTCGTTCTTTCTATTGCTAAAAGGTTCTTTTCTACGACATCGTCGCCTTTTTTGGCGAATTTCGTTTTGAGGCTTTTTTTAAGGTGGGCGATCGCCTCTTCGTAGGGCAGGATTTGCGGGTTTAGCAGGAAAAAAGCCGCTTGCATCACCGTGCTGTGCTTTCCAGACAGACCCGCTTCGTCTGTAATTTTCGTGGCGTCGATTGCATAGAGAGAAATTTGTTTTTGGGCGATCGTTTGCTTAAAAGAGGGGGGCAGGTGCCTATCGAAATCGTCCAGCGTTTGCCAAGGGCAATTCAAAAGGAAAGTCCCGCCCGCTTTGATACCGTCCAGCATGTCGTAGCGGGTTAGATAAGAGGGATTGTGACAAGCCACGAAATCCGGGTGGTCAACAAGATATGCCGAACGGATCGGGCTTTTTCCAAAACGCAGGTGGGAAACGGTGTAGCCGCCCGATTTTCGGGAATCGTACTGAAAATACCCTTGCACGAAGAGGTCGGTGTATTCGCCGATGATCTGGATGGAGTTTTTATTCGCGCCCACCGTGCCGTCCGAGCCAAGTCCGTAAAATTTGCACTCGCTGCAATCGCGCGCCTTTAACGAAAAATCCGTAAGGGGCAACGAGGTGTGGGTGACGTCGTCGTCGATGCCGACGGTGAAATGGTTTTTGGGCTGTGAAAGCAGCAAGTTTTCAATGACAGCATTGACCATAGCGGGGGTGAAGTCCTTTTGCCCTAGACCGTATCGCCCGCCGACCACGCGCACGTCCTGCCTGCCGTTTTCCGCCAGGGCGGTTAAGACGTCCAGATATAGCGGTTCGCCCAACGCGCCCGATTCTTTCGTTCGATCCAAAACCGCAATTTTTTTGCAGCTGCTGGGCAGAGCTTTACAGAATCGTTTTCCGTCGAAAGGTCGGTAAAGGCGTACCTTGATTACGCCGAGCCGCTTGCCGTCCTTGTTTTGTTCTTCTATCGTTTCTTCCACCGTTTGCGCGCCGCTGCCCATGATAACCAGCACGCTGTCCGCGTTCGGATCGCCGCGGTAATCAAAGACATGGTGTTGCCTTTTTGTGATTTTTGCCACCGCGTCCATCACCGATTGCACGATGTCGGGTAAGACGGAATACGAGGCGTTGGCGCGTTCTCGGTTTTGAAAATAGACGTCGGGGTTTTGCGCCGTGCCGCGCTGCAAGGGGGCGTTTGGGGACAGCGCGCGCTGACAAAAGCGAGCCAAATCGTCTTGGCAAAGCAGCGAGCGCATTTCCTCGTATTCCATTAGCTCGATTTTGTTTACCTCATGCGAGGTGCGAAATCCGTCGAAAAAATGCAAAAAGGGCACGCTGCCTTTTAAGGTGGACAAGTGTGCAACCACGGCAAGATCGGCTGCCTCCTGCACCGAGGAGGCGCAAAGTAATGCAAAGCCCGTCTGCCGACACGCCATTACGTCCTGATGATCGCCAAAGATGCTGAGCGCATGCGTAGCCAGCGCCCGCGCGCTGACGTGGAACACGGTGGGCAGCAGCTCGCCTGCGATTTTATACATGTTCGGCAACATCAGCAGCAGCCCTTGGCTGCACGTGTAGGTGGTGGCAAGGCTACCGCAGGTCAACGCGCCGTGCAGCGCGCCCGCAGCCCCTCCCTCCGATTGCATTTCGATGACCTCTGGCACTTCGCCAAAGAGATTTTCCTTGCCCTGCGTCTGCCATTCATCGGCGAGCTCTGCCATAGGCGAAGAGGGCGTGATTGGGTAAATGATTGCCAGCTGCGAAAAAGCATAGGATACGTATGCCGCCGCTGCGTTTGCGTCGATTGTGCTCTTTTTCATATCGGTTTCTCCCAAAAAAACGGTGTCCTTTTCACTATTTCCCATTTCTAAGGGATTGATACCTAATAAAAAAGCCGACCTTTCTAAAAAGATCGGCTAGCATTTAAATTTCTTTTATGTAAGAGCGTCTGCGCTTGTGCTGGATATAATCAAAATGTTTCCACATCGTTTGAATGTTGGCGTTGGTTTCAAGGTTTAGATTGGTTTCCATATATTCTACCGAGCCGTCCTTTAAAAGCTCGCGCAGGACTACCGCCATAAAGGCGGTGAGCCCGCTTTTGCGGTATTTGGGCAGCACCCCGACCAGACCAAAATCAATCGAGCGCGGTTTCTTTACCGCTTTTAACAGCCTTGCCAAAGCGCAAGGGGTCAGCCTGCCACCGCTTTTTTGCAACGCCTCGCCGATGCCCGGCAGATACAAGCCACAAGCAACGACCCGTTCGTTTTCGTCGCAGATTGCCACGGCGTATTTGCGGTTGATGATCAGCATAAATTGGTCGATCATCTGCTGCTGCATTTCAGGGGTGTAGGGCACGACGCCGTACAGATCTTTATAACATTCGTCGATACATTCGAAAAAGCCCTTGCCGTATTTTTTGATGAATGCCCGCTTGGATAATTTCGGGTCGGCAAAATGCAGGTTGTATTTTTTCAAGGCGTGTTGCAGGATTGCCTGCATTCTATCGTCGTCGTTGTGCATGGAAAACAGCCTAAATTCCAGCCAATCCGCGTCCTTGACGTAGCCGCAAGCCTCCACCAAAGCGGGATAATAGGCATAATTGTACTGTTCCTCAAAGGTGGAAAGATAGTCGAATCCCTCGATCAGCAGCCCTTCGCGTTCCAAATCGCTGTATCCCAGCGGCCCGACGACGGCGTTCATGCCCAAGCCCTTTGCCCAAGCCTCTACGGCGTCGAAGAGCGCCTTGGCGGTGGTGGGATCGTCCTCGCAATCAAAGCGGGTGAAACGCACCTGCTTTACACCTTTCAATTCGTTGAATTGCTTTTGTAAAATTCCCTGAATACGTCCCACCGTCACGCCGTCCTTTTGCGCCAAGTAAAATACGGAAAGACAGGTTTTGTTGTAGATGTTTTTATCGGTAAAAATATTCATTTCGTCGCCGTAAAGCGGGGGGACAAAATAGGGGTTTCCCTTGTATAACCGCAATGGATATTCGACAAATTCCTTGCGTTGTTTTCTGGTTTTTACTTCTATGATTTGCAGCATAAAAGCGTTCTCCTTTGTGAAAGTGGATTGTCAACTATTTCCTTTATTTTAACACATGCACATTCGATTCGTCAAGCATTTCATAAAAAAAGTCATAAGAAAGTATTACATAAAGGAAACCCCCTTTTTCGTCGAAACGGAAAAAGGGGCGTAAAGGATATGATATCAACCGTATAAAAAATTATGCCAAAAGGTCTTTCATTTCGTACCTGCCAGCGGGTTTCCCAACCAGCCATTTTGCCGCGCGGATTGCGCCGACGGCAAATACCCGCTTGCTGGCAGCCGAATGAGAAATGGTGATCACCTCGTCCTCGCCTGCGAAAATCACCTCGTGTTCCCCGACGATTGTGCCGCCACGGACGGCGTGAATGCCGACCTCTTTTTTCGTTCTTGCGCCGACGATTCCCTCCCTGCCATAGACGTATTCTTTGCCGCCGTCAAACGCCTCGTTTACGCTGTCTGCCAGCATCAACGCCGTGCCTGAGGGCGCGTCCTTTTTGAGGTTGTGGTGCTTTTCTACAATTTCAACGTCGAAGTTTTCGCCCAGCACCTGCGCCGCCGCCTTTACAAGCGCCTGCATCAGGTTGATTCCCAAGGAAAGATTGGCGGTGCGGAAGATGGCGATTTCCGTTTCGTAGGCTTTGATCAGGGCAAGGTCGTCTGCGGAAAATCCCGTAGACGCCAACACGACGCCCACGCCGCGGGCTTTGGCAAAGTCCAAACGCTGCTGCAAGCCGACGGGGGAAGAAAAGTCGATGATCACGTCAACGTCCTCTCTTACGGCGTCAAAGCTTTGATATACGGGGATACCGATTTCTTTGGGGTAGAGGTCAACGCCGCAAACCACCGTTGCCTCTTCGTCCTCGGAAAGCAACGACAGCACGTTGCCGCCCATTTTGCCGCAAGCGCCGCAAAGCAATACGCGGATCATGCCTGCACCTCCAAGCCGTAGGCTTTCATGGCGGAGATCAGCTTTTCTCTGTTTGCGTCCTCGATTTTCGTAAGGGGGGCTCTTGGAACGCCTGCGTCAAAGCCGATGAGGTTCATCGCCTCCTTTACGGGGATCGGATTGACCTCGACAAAGCAAGCGTTTGCCACGGGCAGCAGGCGATCGTTCAAGGCGATTGCCTCGTCCATTTTGCCCTCGAATACGAGGGAACAAAGTTTGGCTACGTCCGCAGGGAGTACGTTGGAGAGCACGGAAATAACCCCCGCGCCACCGCATGCCAAGATGGGCAGGTTCAACGCGTCCTCGCCTGAATAGACGTCGCACTTATCCCGCACAAGGCGGAAGGTTTCTATGGTCTTGGACATATTGCCGCCTGCGTCCTTGATGCCTGCGATGTTAGGAATCTGCGCGATCTTCGCCATGGTGGCGGGTTGTATTTCTACGCCCGTGCGCCCGGGTACGTTGTAGGCGATGACGGGAATGGACACCGCCTCGCAGATTGCCTGATAGTATGCCACCAAGCCGTTTTGCGTGCATTTGTTGTAGTAGGGGGTGACAGCAAGCAAGCCGTCGCCACCGAATTTTTCCGCAGCCTTTGCCGTCATAACGGCGTCCGCCGTGTTGTTGCTGCCGCAGCCGAAGATGACTTTCACTCTGCCAGCCACCTTTTTTACGGCGTAATCCATCAGGATGTGCTCTTCCTCGAACGTCATGGTGGAGGGCTCGCCTGTCGTGCCCAAGAACACGATCGCCGTTGTGCCGCCTGCGATTTGATGTTCGATCAGCTGCCCCAAAGCCTCGAAATTGATGCCGTTTTCGTCAAACGGGGTAATCAGCGCCGTGGCGCTGCCTTTAAAAAATCCTTTCATACCCTTATAATATGTCCTTTATCGTTTTTTCGTTCGTTGTTTGTTAGTTTGCAAAATACCCTTTCGCCGCCAAAAGCTCGGCAAGGAGCACCGCGCCGCCTGCCGCACCGCGCAGGGTGTTGTGGGAAAGCCCGATGAATTTATAATCGTAAACGTTGTCTTCACGCAGCCTGCCTGCCGTCACGCTCATGCCGTTGCCTTCCATTCTGTCCAGCTTTGCCTGCGGACGGTTGTCCTCTTCAAAATAGCGGATAAACTGCTGGGGCGCAGAGGGCAGCTGTAATTTTTGCGGTTCGCCCGAAAAGCTTTCCCATGCGGAGAGGATCTGCTGTTTCGTCGGCTTGTTGGCAAAGCGCACGAACACCGCCGCGGTGTGTCCGTCAGAAACGGGCACGCGCAAGCATTGCGCGGTGATCGCGGGGGTGGTGGCGGAAACGATTTCGCCGTCTTTTACTTCCCCCCAGATTTTCAGGGGCTCTTTTTCGCTCTTTTCCTCTTCCCCGCCGATGTAGGGGATTACGTTGTCCAAAATTTCAGGCATCGTTGTAAAGGTCTTGCCCGCCCCCGAAATTGCCTGATAGGTGCACACGGCAACCTCCTGGATTCCAAACGCCTGCAACGGGTGCAGCAAGGGGACGTACGATTGCAGCGAGCAGTTTGATTTCACCGCGATAAAGCCGCGTTTTGTGCCCAGCCTTGCCTTTTGTGCGTCGATTACGGCAAGGTGATCGGCGTTGATTTCAGGGATTACCATGGGTACGTCCGCCGTAAAGCGGTGCGCCGAGTTGTTGGATACCACGGGAATTTCCGCCTTGGCGTACTTTTCTTCCAAAAGCCGAGTGGCTGCCTTGTCAAGGCTGACTGCGCAGAATACGAAATCCACCTGCTTGCCGATTGCCTCCATATCCTTTTCCGCGTCCAGCACCGTCATCGGAAGGTACTTTTCGGGAATTGGCTGTTCAAACGCCCATTTGTTGCCCACTGCCTCTTTATAGGTCTTCCCCGCCGAACGGGAGGAGGCTGCCAGAACCTTTACGTCAAACCAAGGGTGATTTGCCAGCAACAGCATAAATCTTTGCCCGACCATGCCGGTTGCGCCGATAACGCCAACGTTAAATTTTTTCATATTTTATATCTCCTAAAAAAAATAGACGGTAGAATTACCGCCCAAACGCAAAAGCCCGAATTGACCCAAAGGGGAATATCGAATAGCGCGCGCACGGACGGTGGCAGTCGCACGGGTGTTGACCCGTACGCCCAGCGGATGACGGCGAAGGACGATCCGCTTCGGCGGTGATACCCTTTCCCCGTATTCTGCCAAAAGCTTGGCGCGGACTTCGCATGCCCGACGAATGAAAAACGAGTACTGATGTTCAACCGCTCCTCTATTTGATGAACCCATTTTAACACATCGCAAAAAAAAAGTCAAAGATTTTTCGCATATTGCCAATTTAATTTGAAAAATTTCCCGTTTTTTTCTTGAAATTATCACAAAAGTGTAGTAAAATAGTAGTTGGATAAATACGGAGTATTACTCTTAGAACGATAAACGGAGTGCAAATGCTATGGCGCAACAGAAAAAAGGGCTGATTGCCCGAATGCTGGAAGGAAAAGAAAGAAGCGAGGATTATGCAAGAAGTACGCTGCCGACCAACCGTTGGCAACTCTTTTTTGATATTTTTAAAGGGAACTTTGGTAAGCTGGTGAAGGTCAATCTTTTGATGTTAATCTTCTTCATCCCCATGATTGCGGTGCTGATTTTTTCCTTGATGTATAACGAGGTGATCGGCGCAACCTATCCCTTTGGCGCGAACCTTGGCGTAGGGTATCCCGTAGCCCCGAATATGCAGGGCGTTTCAGAGATGCTGGCGATTAGAACCGACCTTATGATGTACCTGCTGCTGATTGTTTCCGTCTTTGTTGCGGCGGTGGGGCTTGCGGGCGGTATGTACGTAATTAGAAACATGGTTTGGACGGAGGGTATATTCGTCGCCAACGATTTCTGGCGCGGGGTCAAGCTGAATTATAAAAACGCGTTGCAGGCGGCGCTCTTCTTTGTTTTGGTGCTCAGCCTTACCGTTTTGATGGAGGATATGACCGCGTTTTCGCGCGTGCAACAGGACCTTCCGAAGTTCCAGGACGTCATGCTGACCATCTCTTTGGTGATCGGTTATATCTTCTTGGGGCTGTCGGCGTGTATGTCCTTTTGGATGATCGCGCTGGGCGTCAACTATAAGATGAGCTTTTGGACGATGTTTAAAAACTCGTTCTTGATGTCGATTGGTATGCTGCCGCAAACGCTCTTCTTCGGTGTGCTGGCGTTGCTGCCGTATGCGTTGTTCCTCTTTGGAATACAGGGCATCTTCTTTATGGCGGGTATCGTGATTACCTTGTTGTTTGGATTTGCGTATACGCTGCTGGTTTGGTTGGACTTTGCACAGTGGGCGTTCGATAAATATATCAACCCGAAGGTTTCGGGCGCGAAGGTCGGCAGAGGTATCTATGACAAGAACGCCATTTCGGCGGATGGGGAGAACAGCGAGGCTGCGCTGGAATACAACCGCGTGATTTTGGCGGCGGGCAGATCGCAGCTGGTGGCACGCCCGATCAAGCCGATCGACGATGAGTTGCGCGTATACGATCTTCCCACGTCCTACACTCGAGAGGACCTCAAAAAGCTGAAGGAAAGCAAGGAAATGATCGCTGCGGACAGCGAGGCGTACGTGGAAGAGCACAAAGACGATGAACGCTACGTGGAATATAACCGTCAGTTTGACGAACGTGAAAAGGCTTTGCAGGAGGCAGAGCAGGGTAAGAAACGCCGCAAGCGTAAAACCCCTAAGATTTTACAGGACAAGAAAGACGAAAAGGATAAATAAGGCGGGCAGGTATGGAACGAATGACAGCCTATTCCACCTTGGCGGAATGGTTTGAATATCTAAATGATGACTGCGACTATGAAAATTGGTCGCAGTATTTAATTAAACGGCTTTCAGGATATGCGCTGGATAACGGTTTGGACGTCGGTTGCGGCGGCGGGTACTTTACGCGTGCATTGCAGAAAAACGGATACCAGATGACGGGTATGGACGTATCCCCTGCAATGCTGGATAAGGCGCAGCGGACGGCGCTTATTGAGGGAGTACGCAGCGAATATATCCTCGGCGACGTTTCCCGCGGCAGGATTGCGCGGAAATATTCGTTTGCGACGGCGATCAACGATTGCTTGAATTACGTACAGCCGCAGCGGCTGGATAGCGCACTGAAAAACGTGTACGGCTGCTTAAAAAAGGGTGGCGTATTTTTGTTTGACGTCAGCTCGGTTAAGAAGTTTCAGGAAAAATTTTGCGGCACTGTTAACGTGGACGATCGGGAAAACGTCACCTACCTTAGCTTTGCGCAATTCGACGGCGCGCGCGCCGTTTTGGACGTCACGCTGTTTGTAAAAAACGAGGACGGCAGCTATACGCGCTACGACGAAACGCATACGCAGTATGCGTACTCGGAGGAAATCCTTGTGGCGGCGCTGCAAAAAGCGGGCTTTTCGAACGTTTTTGTCGAGGGACACTTAGGGGAAGAAAAAGCGGGGAGCGACCGCTTGGTATTTTTGGCGGAAAAGAGATGATGGAGCAAGAAAAAAATATACTGAGAACGTTAATATGCGACGAGCAGGTTTCCCTGACGCTGGCAGACACGACCGAGATCGTTCGTCGGGCGCAGGAATTGCACGGCTTAAAGGCGGGCGGCGCGGCGGTTTTGGGTAAGCTACTTTCCGCGGCGGCGTTTATGAGCGCGGCTTTAAAAGAGGAAAGCGGTGAAATTTCCTTTGCGCTGCACAGCGACGGCGAAGGAGGGCAGATCAACGTTTCGGGCAATCACCCGCTGCAGATCCGCGGCTATATGGAAAACGCGCTTGCGGACGGGGCAGAGGAGGCGTTGCTGGGCAAAAACGGTTCGTTTACCGTGATTCGCGACGACGGGTACAGCCGTCCGTTTGTGGGCTCTTGCGCCCTTCCTGCAGACGTTTCCGTGGAGGGGATTTTAGAGGAATATTACCGCATCAGCGAACAGCTGCCCACCTTTGTTGGGTGCGTAGTCGATTTTGACGAAGAGGGCAAGGTTGCCTTTGCGGGGATTGCCGTCTTGCAGCCCCTGCCGTTTACGGACGAGGGCACGGTGGCGGCTCTGCCGAAGGGGGAGGCGTTGCGCGCGATTGTGCGTCAAATCTCTACGCGCGGCTTAGAGGACGTCGCAATCGGCGTATTTTCGGCAAAAAAGGACGGGATAAAAGGCAAGAAAGCTACGTATACTTGTAATTGTTCACGGGCGTATCTGTTGCAGGTGCTCACTTCTTTGGGGGAGGAGCAAATGCGCTCGATTATTCGTGAGGACGGCGCAGTGCGGGTGCATTGCCATTACTGCAATACCGATTACAGCTTTGACGATCGGGACGCGGACTTGATTTTTAAAAGAAAGAAATAGGCAAAGGGAAATAAGACCATGGGCATCGTTCGATTTGATCGCGACAGAGACCGCCTGCAACGCTTGGCGGAGAAATCGTACAGCGAGGGGAAGTACGTCTCCGCGCTGCGTTTTACGTATGCGGCGATCCAAGAGGGCGGCGAGGACATCAACGCCTATTTGCGTATGTCGGATATTTACGAAAACCTCGGCTTGCAAACCTACGCGATTAAGTGGCTGTATAAGTGCTTGGAAATTTGCGAGGAAGAGGATCTGCCCGACGTTTACGAAGGGCTGGCGGTCAATTACCTGAACATGGGCAACGAGGGGGCGTCGGCGTATTATTACAACCGCTTGATCGGGGTGGACGATACCTTGACCGCAGAAAATAAGATGGAGATCGCGCAGGCGTTTGCAAGGGATAAAAAGGAGAGCTTGCGCTTTGTTTGGCCCCCCAGGCTTGCCGATTTTTCTGCGGAGATGGCAGAGGGGGCAAGGGCGCTAAAGGCGGGCAATTGTCGCAGCGCAATCGCCGCTTATTCCAAGGTAGAAAAGGGAAATAAGGATTACGTTGAGGCGCGCCGCATGCAGGCGGTTGCCGAGCTGTTGGAGGGCAATCATCTAGGCGCAGAAAAGCTTTGTGACGAGATTTTGGAAACAGCCCCCGACGACATACAAACGCTGTCTACCTTGGCGGCGATTTATTTAGAACAGGGCAGAACGGCGGAAAGCAGGGCGCTTGCCGCTCGCTTGGTCAAGATGCCCACCGATTCAACGGAAGAGCTGTATAAAATCGCTACGGTCTGCTGTGAAAACGCCATGCATGCCGAGGCGTACGCGCTGTTTTTGCGCCTAGAAGAGAGGATGCCCTACGATGGCAGAATGCTGTATTTTAAAGCAATTTCGGCGGCGAAAAGCGGGCATTTAGACGTGGCAGAGCGCACGCTGGACAAATTCTGCGCGCTCTATCCTGACGCGGCGGTGGGAAAATATTATCTGCGCGAGGTGCGTAAAACGCTGGCTGGCGGCGAGGATACAACCTCCGATTTTACCTACTTTTACGCCGTACCAAAGGCGGCGAAGGATTTGATCTGCCACACCCTCATATCGCTGGGGAAAATGCCCTCTGCACAAGCGGCGGTGTTTGCGCACGCAGACGATTTCATCGAGGACCTGCTGTGGTGCTTTGACGAAATGGATGGCATGGACCAAGATCTGCAATACGTCGCCTTGATGGTGGCGGAGCACGTTCGCGCGGACGGGTTCGTGCGGGATATGCTGCTGGATTTCGAGGTGTCGGACGTATTAAAGGTGGAAACGCTGCGGGCGTTGTACGAACGCAACGAGGCGGATACTTTCGGGGTAGTGCTGTGCAACATTTATCGCAGCTTGCCCCTGCGGCGGATTGCCATCGGTAGAAAAAAACGTAAAAAATTTATAGGCGGGTATGCGCGCGTAGCGTCGAAATTCGCCATCATTTCCCCCTCGTACGGCGGGCGGCTGAAGCGCGCGGCGGAAAAGCTGTATCGCGCAATCGAGAGTATGGACGCCACCGAGCTGTTCGAACGGGAGGACGACATCGCTTGCGCCATCTATTTGACCTCGGGCTTAAAGGAGCTGGGAAATGACGTCGCGCAGATTGCTGAGGCGTTCGACGCAAATCCTACTCGGGTAAAATTGCTGCTGATGCACGTGGAAAATTGACGGCGGACGGCGGCAAAAGCATAGGAAGGCATGAAAATTGTAGAGGTACGAAGGAATGGAATTGATTGATTTTGACGGCTTGTTTGATGAAAAGCTTGCCGTATATATGGAAGAAAAAAAGGACAAATACACCGAAAAGCAATGGGAGGACGTCATTCCCCGCCTGTATAAGAAATTCGGGGATACGTACGTGGCAAAGGTGGGCTGCACCCCCAAGGAATATTACGCCCGCATGACGAACGCCGAGCTGGTGCAAACTCTGTCGGAGCATCTGTCGCAGGACGTTCCCGTGCCTGAATTTTTGTGTGCGGAGATAGAGGCGCGCGACGACGTAGAGATGCTGCTGCCCTTACTGGAAAGCGTGGACACGGCAACGCAAGCGTATGCCATCAATTTGATTTTGGACGATAAACGGGCGTACGACGCTTATTTTACGCTGCTGTGCGACGACGGCGCGGACGGGGACGTGCGTGACGATATTGCGGATATTTTCAAGCGCAACGCCGATGCGGTCAGCGACAAGGTTTTGCAGGCGTATAAGGCGGGGATCGCGCAGGAATATATGCTGGAAATCCTTTCCCGCGTTCGTGTGCAGACGGATGAAATTTATCGCATTTTGATGGACGAGTTTATATCGGCGGGCGAGCGCACGCCCATGCGCGCGAGCTATCTTGCCGCGTACGGCGACGCACGGGCGCTGCCTGCCCTTTTGGAAAAAATCGAGGATCGAACGATCGGGTTTGTGGAATTTCAAGAATTGAAATACGCCATCGAGGCGTTGGGTGGAGAATACGACGAACCGAGAGATTTTTCCGCCGACAAGGATTATTTGGCGGTAGAGGACGCTACGGCAAAGGCGATTGCCAGCCGCGGACAAAAATCATAAGGATAAAAAAGCGGGCGGGCAACCGTCCGTTTTTTGTTGTGAAAAATCGGGGGTATGTTTGCGAAAAAGGCGGGCGCTGTCATAAATCGCGCTTTCGTTTGCATAGGATATGACAAATGGAGGTAGCGATGGAAAATTATAGCGTATATGACGATATGCTGCGCCGTACGGGCGGGGATATCTATATCGGCGTGGTGGGCCCCGTTCGTACGGGAAAATCCACTTTTATCAGACGGTTTATGGAAACGCTCGTGCTGCCGTACGCAGAGGAGAGCGAAAAAGCGGTGATGACCGACGAGCTGCCGCAGGCGTCGTCTGGGCGGACGATCATGACCACCGAGCCCAAATTCGTGCCGGCAAAATCGGCGCAGCTCACAACCCCCACGGGGGTAAAGGCAAACGTGCGGTTGGTCGATTGCGTCGGCTACGTCGTGGAAGGGGCGGTAGGCTTTGAGGAAGAGGGGCAGCCAAGGCTGGTGAAAACGGCTTGGTCGGACGATCCCATTCCATTCGCCGAGGCGGCTACAATCGGCACAGAACGAGTGATTAAAGACCATTCCACCGTGGGTGTTTTGGTGACCACGGACGGCAGCTTTACCCCCGTCGAGCGTACGGCGTACGAGGCGGCGGAAGCGCGCGCCGCAAGCGAATTGAAGGGGTTGGGAAAGCCCTTTGTCATCGTCTTGAATTGCGTGAATACGATGGCTTGCGAAGGCTTGCGCGCAAGTCTGGAAGAAAGATACGGCGTACCCGTGGTTGCGATGAACGTCGAACAAATGGACGAAGCGGGGGCGCTGGAAATTTTGCAGGCGACGCTGTTGGAATTTCCCATTCGTTGCCTGGACGTGGAGGTGCCCGGTTGGTTGCAGGCTCTGCCTGAGGAAAACCCGTTTGTTGCAGCGCTGATCGAAAAGGTGCGGGGGCTGGCGCCAACGTTAAAAAAGATGAAAGACTGCCGTTTGATTGGCGACGCGTTTGGGGAAAACGAGGATTATATTCCCTCTGAATTTGTCGACATGGACGCGGGCAGGGGCGTGGCGAGCGCTTGCGTAAAGACAAAGGACGGCTTGTTTTATCGCGCTCTTTCGCACGAATGTGGGGTGGAGATCAGCGACGATTGCGGCTTGATGATGCGTTTAAAAGCCTTGGCGGACGACGGCAGAAAATACGATAAAATCCGTTCGGCATGGGAGGAGGCGGAGGCAACGGGCTACGGCGTAGTGGTGCCGTGTATGCAGGATTTAAAGCTTGCCGAACCCTCTTTGGTGAAAAAGGGAAACAACTACGGCGTTCGTTTCCGCGCGTCCGGCGCAAGCTATCATATTATGAAAGTGGAAATCGACGGGCAGGTAGAGCCGATCGTCGGTGGCAAGGCGCAGGGTGAAAGCTTTTGTTCGTCCTTAGTCGAGGCATACGAGGCGCAGCCTGAAAAGGTATGGGAAACCAACGTGTTCGGCAGCAGTGTGCGCCAGCTGTTAGAGGTGGAGCTCGGCGGCAAGAATAAGGGGATACCCGAAGAATTAAAGGGGAAATTCCGTCGCACGCTTTCCAAGATTGTAAACGAAGGGAAGGGCGGATTTTTGTGCATACTTTTGTAAGCTTTCGCGCATACTTTATAAAAAGATAGCGGAGGAAAGGTATGGCAAAAAGACAAAAAGTACGCAAAATCACCGAGGAAGAGTACGCTGAGTATCTTGCCGAAATTCAAAACGAAAGCAATGAAAAACCGTGCTGAAGGCACCTGAAATATGTTTAAAAATGTAACAAAGCCAAAGGGCGCAGCGTAGCGAATAACGCCGCTGCGCTCGCTTTGTTTTTTAAGGGGGCAGGTATGCAATGAATTAAAAAGGGGAAAAATATTCCCCGAACAGGTACGCATTGAGTGTTTTTTTGTAAAAAATTCCATTTTTTTTGTTTTTCCGAGGAATTTTTTTTGGCTAAACCCTTGACGGGGCTGAAATCTTGTGCTATAATAAACGAAAGTTTATTCCGTTCGTTTTATACATGGTATACGGAAAGAACCGATAAATACGGTAAAAAATGATAACGAGGTGTGTTATGACTGAAAACAACAAAGGTATGCAACCCGCATCGCACGAAGACGAGCTGATTCTCGTTCTCGACGGCATTTACAGCGAGCTGGCACAGAATATTGACGCAGCGAAAAAGGCGATCGTCAACGAAGTAAAATATTCGGCGGTGCAGTCGCAATCGGTGGAAAAGGATTTGTCGGTAAAGCTGAACGAACAGTTGGCTGCGATTAAAGCCCTCGCCAACGAGTTGAAATACAGCCTTCAACAAAATCAGGCAGTACATACCGATATTTCCGAAACAATCAAGGAAGAGGTTTCCTCTAAGTTGGATTCCATCGACGCAAGCTCGGCGCTTTTGGAAGAAATTGACAAGACCCTGCAGGAATTGGAGGAAAAGCTGTCGGCGCTCGATTTGGACGGCGTGGCGGATAAGGTGATCGCAGCCATTCCCGTACCCGAAGAAGTGGATTACGATAAGATCGGCGACACGGTTGCGGAAAAGGCAGAGGCGGTTGCGGCGGAACACAGCAAACAGATCATGGACGCTGTGGCTGCCATTCCCGTTGCGGAAAACGTGGATTATACCCGCATCGTTGAAGAAGTAGGGGACAGAGTGCTGGAGATCGTGCAGGATCACAGCGCTGAGACTGCGCCCGTAGCGGCGGCGGTTGCTCCTGCTGAAATTGATTACGACAAGATCGTTTATGAAACGGCGGAAAAGGTGATTGAAAGCCTGCCTCCCGTGGAAAAGATTGATTACGATAAGCTTTCCGATATGGTGGCTGCAAAGGTGGCTGTTCCTACGATCGATTACGACCTGCTTGCGGAAAAGGTAGCGGAAAAGCTGGCGGCGAAGGAAGAAACCGCAGAGGTTTATATCGATGGCGACGGCGTGCAGGATATTGCGGACAGCGTTGCTGGCAAGCTTGCGGAAAGCCTGCAGGTAGAGGCGGCTGTGGATTGTGACAAAATCGTGGACGCGCTGCTGGAGAAACTGAGCATGCAAACCTTCACCTTTGAAGAGGTGGTGGAAGAAACTCCCGTAGAGGAAACGGCGGAAGTAGCCGTGGAAGAACCCGCTGTCGCAGAGGAGGCTCCCGTGGAAGAAGCGCCCGCAGCGCAGGAAGAGCTGGCGGCTGCTGAGGTTGCGGTGGAGGCGCCTGCTGCCCCCGTGATCGGCTTAGTGGAAGCGGACGGCGATCTGGTACTTCGTTTAAAGAGAAGTTTCATCGCAAAGCTGAAGCAGAGCGAGGATGACATCAAGGGCTATTACAGCGTGTTGAAAAATGCGTTGACCGAATACAAGAAGATCAACTCGAATATCAGCTGGCACGGCGACAGATTTAACTTTGGCCGTGATACCGTGGCAAGAATCACCATCATCGGTAAGACGCTTGGTTTGTACTTGGCGCTCGATCCCGCAGATCCCGAATTTAAGCAGACGGTATACCGCCAGAAAGACGTCAGCAAACAGAAGGCTTACGAGGGCACGCCTTTCATGGTGAAAATTAAGAGTGACGGCGGCTTGAAGAAAGCATTGCGCTTGGTGGTGGCTTTGGCTGAAAAGCTGGGTACGGACAAAGAGGAAGCCTTTGAAACGGTGGACTACGTTGCTATGTATCCCAACGCTACCGACGAAGAAATGTTGGCGGAAGGCTTGATCAAAGCAACGAAAGAAAAGAAGGTCGCGCTGGATTTCTAATCCGCAAAACTGAAAAATACGGAAATGGTAGAGAGCTGATAAGGGATTTTCGGCTCTCTATTTTATCGAAAAGCCTACCGCTTGAATGGGTACATATAGGCATAAGGAGAAAAAGAAACAGTGATTACAAAGACGGCAACGGGTAGAAGAAATACTCGTTCACCTATGGGTACGTCCTTTGACGCGCCTATAACCAAATCTACGGCAAAGCGTTCGACGCATACGCAAAAAAACACCGCTGCGGCAACCCAACCGAAAAAGACGGTAAAGCCGCCGCGCGCATCCAAATCGCAGACAAAAACGCAGGCGCAGGTAAAAGACCCCAGGCAGGAAAAGCGGGCTGAAAAAAAAACGGCTGCGGTAAGGACGAGCTCTGTAAAGAGCGCGCATAGAAAGCAGGTCGTTTCAGCGACGTTGCATTCTGCGGCGGGATATTCGGCGGAATATCAGGAAATTACCCCCGTAAAAGTGAAAAAGACCAAGAAAAAAGCGGTGAAGATCCTCTTCCTCGGTGGTGTGGGCGAAATCGGGAAGAATATGACGGCTTTTGAATACGGCAACGACATCATTATTGTTGACGCGGGTATGACTTTCCCGAACATGGAAGAGATGCCGGGCATTGATTCGGTTGTGCCCGACATCACCTATTTGGCGCAAAATCGTGACAAGGTGCGGGGCGTGTTCATTACGCACGGGCACGAGGACCATATTGGCGGGCTGTCCTATTTAAGTCGGATCGTAGCCAT
>JAZURU010000136.1:0-10203 GCA_045606365.1 Candidatus Scatosoma sp.
GCCAAATACTCGTACGCCTCGGGGTCCAAATATTTCAGGCAAAGGTCCTCCAATTCGCATTTCAACTGCGAAATACCCAACCTACCCGCCAGCGGCGTGTAAATATCCAGCGTTTCCTTCGCCATTTTCTGTTGACGTTCCTTGGACAAAGCGCCCAGCGTACGCATATTATGCAAACGGTCAGCCAATTTAATAATGATCACGCGGATGTCCTTTGCCATCGCCACGAAAATTTTTCTAAAGTTCTCTGCGTCGGCCTCCGCCTGCGATTTAAATTCGATTTTTTCCAGCTTGGTGACGCCCGAAACAAGGTTTAAAACCTCTTCACCAAATTCCCGTTTGATGTCCTCTTCCGTCGATTCAGTGTCCTCGATAACGTCGTGCAGCAACGCTGCAGAAATGGTGGCGGCGTTCATGCCCAGATCCATCAAAATTTTTGCCACCGCGCAGGGATGGATAAAGTACGGTTCACCCGAAACGCGTTTTTGGGCAGAATGCGCCTTTTCCGCGTAGGCGTAAGCGCGAAGCAGGTGCTCCCTATCCTCGCCTACGTACAATTCTTGAATTTTTTGAAGCGCTTCGTACATGGTAGTTCCCTTTTAATAACTTCTATGCTTCTTGCAAATGGCAAACCTTGCGATAAATTGCCGAATCGTTCAGCTCGGCTTTGACTCCGCGGTAGACGGTCAGCTTTCCGTCCGCAAACGAAATCAATCCCAGCTCCTCAAACACGTTCAGCGCAAAAACAAATTCACGGCGGTCAAAGCCCAAGCCCTCGCTGTATGCGGCAAGCTCTTCCGCGCTGCCGCCTGAAAGGCGGTTGATTTCTCTTCTAAGCGCCGAATAGATTTCCAAAAGGCTCTCCCTTGCCGTATCCAAGCCCTCCAGCATCTTATAACCGCAGATTTCTTCATTGACGTAGACGTCCTTCCCCGCAAGCGCCGCCACGTTGTAATCGCTGGGCGTATCCAAGAACACGACGTCCCTAAACCCCGAAAGATCGGCGTCGGGCGCGGGGGACACAATCAGCAGATTCGCCACGTTGCGCGACGAGGGATAAAAGAGGTCGCAGGGAAAATCCCCCAGCTCTTCATACAGGCGCAGAGTGCGACGGTCTGAGGCGATCATACACAGTCCGTAAGGGCTGTGTTTGCGTTTTTCTGCGATTAGCTTTTTCGTTTCCTCGGTGCTGAGCGCATGCAGCTGCAAAGGCGGCGTTTCCGCGTAAAAACGTGCGATCACGTTGGAAAAAATGCTCTCCGCTGCCCGTCTACCCGTTCTACCGTCGTAAAGCAGATCGCGGATATACCCTTTCACCTGTGTTCTACCACGGAAATGGGAAAGATTGACGTCAAAGACGATTTTTTTACGAACGTCGCTTTCGATAATCTTCAAATTGCGAATACCTGAAAAGTAAACAAGATCGATAAACTCGCTTTTTACCGCCAGGTGCGGGGACATATTTTTTACCGGTCGCGCCATACATGCCCCTGCCGAAATGACGAATTGCGGGCGTCTATGCCCCACGCCGTACGGTTCCATCATCGCCAGCTCTTTGGCAAATTTTTCAGGGAAATACGAGGTAATTTCTTCCGAGATGTACAGCCGCTGTTCAAAGTCCTCTTCGGTATACGTCGAGCCGATTTCCTCGTTTAAAGCCCCCTCTAACGCTGCAAAGTTCTCCACCTTGATGTTGATACCCGCCGCCTGCGCGTGCCCGCCAAATTCTTCGATATGTTGGCTACAATTTTTCAGCGCCGTAAAAATGTTTACGTTTTCAATGCTGCGCGCGCTGCCCTTCAGCATATCGCCATGGTGCACAAACAGCAAAGTCGGTCGGTTATATTCCTCGGCAATCCTCGCCGCCACAATGCCGATAAAGCCGGTGTTCCAGCTTTCGTCCGACAGCATGATTACGTTGCCGAACGCTCCCTTTTCTTTCAGCTTTGCTTTCGCAGAAAGGTAAAGCTCGTCACAATATTTTTGTCGCTCGGTATTATACGCGCAGAGCTTAACGGAAAGTTCGTAAATTTCTACGGGGTTTTCCGAAATGAACAACTCAAAAGCCGCGCGTGCGTCCCCCATTCTGCCCGCCGCATTGATACGAGGGGCAAGATTGAACGCCAAGGTTTGTGCGGTAATCGCGTCGTAGGTTTTTCCCACCAGCTCGGTAAAGCAGGGTCTGAGCGAATGATTGAAGCGCTTTAACCCCTCGGTGACTATATCGCGGTTTTCCCCTAAAAGCGGCACGCTGTCCGCAACGGTCGCCAGCGTAGCAAAATCCAGATATTCGTACGCCTTTTCCCCCAACAGCGCGCACGCCAGCTTGAACGCCACGCCCGCACCGCAAAGGTTGTCGTACGGATAATCGTCTTTCAGCTTAGGATTGACGATTACGCAATCGGGTAAAATTTCCGGCAACTCGTGGTGGTCTGTGACGATCACGTCGCAGCCCAATTCGTAAATATACTGCGTTTCTTTGGCGCAGGAAATGCCGCAGTCTACGGTGATGAAAAGTTCAGGATTGCAATCCTCAAAGATCCGATCCACCGCCTCTTCGGAAAGACCATAGCCATCTGAACGTTCGGGAATGTACACGTGCGCCTCAATGCCAAACGCGCGCAGCGCATGATACATAATTGCCGACGCGCAGATTCCGTCCGCGTCATAATCGCCAAACACCGCCACCGTTTTCCCTTGGTCGCGGGCGTCCTTGATCATTTCCACCGCCTCTGCCATGCCACGCATCAAAAAGGGAGAAAGAAAATTTTTCGCAGAGGGCTGCATAAAGCGGTTAATTTTTTCCGCAGTATCCACCCCGCGCGCAAACAAGATGCGCGTGATGCTCTCCGTCAGCCCCGTCGCAGACGCAAGGGAAGCAATCGTATTCAATTGTTCCGGCGTAAACGTATACTCGGGGACGATTTTTTTCATAAAACTCCTTTTCGTTCTCTTTGTAAACACGGGCAAACGGACGCAAAGCCTCACAAATAAATTTGGGCGGTTCGGTGCAAAATCCGCCTCCCCGCCCAACATAGCCTAACGAGGGTCGAACTCGTTAGGCCACTTATTCTGCTTTCGTTTCTTCCGTTTCCGCTGCGGGAGCTTCTGCCTTTTTGGTAGGTTTAGCGCCCTTTTTGTAATCGTATCTTGCTCTATCTGCCTGCAGTTTTGCAAACTTTTTACGAATGACGAGGTAGAGGGAAGGAGCCAGCAACAGCGCCGAATACGCCGCCGACAACACGCCAAAGCCTGCCACCAACGCAAACCATGCAAAATTCGCTGCGCAGAAGATACCGACAACGCCGATTACAACCAACGCCGCTGCGATAAAGCCACAAAGTTTCAAGGTATCGCATACGGGCACAGCCTCGGAAAGCGCCTCAGGCTCGGTCAGTGCCCCGCCCTCCTTTTCTGCCTTCTGGTTCTTTGCCGCAAACAGCACCGAAAGCGCCACAGACAGCAACATTGCAAACAGCACGCCGTACATTACGGACGCAGTGATCACCACGCGGGTCGCTACGACTAAGCCGCAAGCAATCGCCGCCGTTGCGCCTGCCGAAATAAAGGTGACAATACCGTTCCAAAGCTTATAGCGCAGACTGACGTAAACAAATGCCAGCACCGCAATTACAACGCCTGCAATCAGGTTTCTAACCAAAAACGCCGCATAGCCGCCGGGCAGCTTTTCTAAAACCGCCTGCTGATAGCTCATCGTCGTGATATCACGATCAGGATAAGCAGCTCTAAGCGTTGTCTGCAAAGTTTCCTTCAATTCCGTCAAATCCTCGGTCAAGGCAAACGAATACACGATGTCGTGTTCCGAGGTCGTCTTGTTGTCCATCGAAGGCGCAGCCAGCGTTTTCAAGCCTGCGTCTTTGATGGCTTTTTCGCAGATGTCTGCGATGTTGTCCTGCTCGGTTTCGTACATCGTTTCGTACATCGTCACGTTGACAACCAGCTTTTGACAGGAATTCGTTTCCACCGCATTGTTTACGCCTGCAAACGCCATTACAATGCCGCCTACCAGCACGATAAGCGCGGTAAGGATGCTCCAAAGGATCCACTTAGGGGACGTTTTTGCCGTAAAATTCTTACTCATCGTCGTCATCCTCCCTTACCAAACCGAAGTATTTATATTTGTCCTTGCTGGCAGAAAGGAGCAGGTGGTTCAGCACACGCCCCCACAGCAGGTTGCAAAGGGCACCCGCCACCAAGCAGATCAGGGTCTGCCAAGCCAGCGCTGCCACGCCCGCAATCCCGATCACCAACGCCAGCGCGCCAAGCGCCAGCACCGCATACACGTCCACGGTCGTCCACAGCGTCTTTTTATAGCTGAGGGAAACTGCCGACTGCACCGTTTTACCAAGCGCCGCCTCGTTCTTAATCGCCGCGTAGTTCTTCAAATGGAAGAGCAGCATCACCGCCAAGCCCAACACGTATACCAGCGCCGTACCCAACGTAAATTCAAAGATACCAGGCGCGATAAACGCAAGCGCAAGCCCCGTAATAGAAAGATAGGTGCATGCCATGTAGGCAAATACAACGCCGTATTTCTTACAAACGACCAGCGCCACAACGATTGCCGCCACGGTCAACGCGCCCAGCAAAATCAGCATTGCGGTTGCCGCATGTTCACCGTAAGGGTGCGACTTCGCGCGAATTTCGCTGCTGACGTCCGCAAAGCTGAACGAGAATCCGCCATGCTTCAACGCCGAATTCAACACGATCACGTTCGATTGCAGGAAATCTGCATATTCCGCTTCGTTATACGCGCATTTGAGTACGGTGTTCGAAGCAAGGTTTTCCGAATAGATGGGCATCACGGGCGATTCCCCCATATACAGCCAAAGCCCTTTCGTGCCGTCCTGCGACGAGGTAGCCGTGGTCTGCGAAGGGATCGAGCCCGCCTCATCTAAGCGGTTGATCATGTCTGCGCCTGCAGAGGTCAGCTCCACACGGATATAACGATATGCGAACTGCGATGCCAACGAAAAGCCTCTGAAAAATTCCTTTGCCGAAACGTCTTCGTCGTCAAATTCGTCCACCACTACGCCGTCCAGCTTTAAGGTGAGCTCGCCCGTCTGCGCAAACATCTGCATCGTCGTTGCATAGTTGACCATTCCCGCCTTTTCATCGTAGTTGGATGCAGAGGAAGGAATGTCTACGCGGAACGCATAGTTATCCACCACAGATACGGAATAATTCGAATAGCCCTTTTGGCTGAATCTTTCGGAAATCACTTCACGCAATTTTACCATCTCAGCTGCAAATTCCGAAGAGATCGAGTTGCCGTCAGTGATGAACTCCGCAGACTTGTCCAAATACAGCCCGCCGTGACGGATAAAGCCGTTTTTCTGTTCTTCCAGCGCCTCTTGCGCTTTTTTTACGGCTTCCGTTTCCTTACCGTCCGCCTCTGCCTTAGCAGCCTCCAGCGCCTTTTCCTTTGCTTCGAGGTCGTTTTTATATTGCGCCTCAGAAACCACGCCTTCCGGATAATAATACGCGTAATAGCCGCCCTCATAATCGGAACCGAAATCGATAAATTCCGCCGTGACAGCATTCCAGCCCTTCAACCCGTCGTTCCAGGGGAACCAGAACGTGGGGCAAGCCGTGAATAACGTCAGGGCGACCAGTACGATAGTAATCAGTACCATCAATACCACTGATTTCTTTTTGCCCATTTGTTGCCTCCTAAGTTTTGCCAAGGCTACGCCTTAGCGTACAATAATACTTTACAATTATACTCTATTTTTTGCTTGTCCGTCAAGTTTTTCTATGCTTTCAAGCAATTTTTTTAGCCGCTTTTTATAAATTTTCTTTACTTTTTAACAGTTTTTTCTCCGCCAAGATGTGCATAGCACATTCAATGCGCTTTTTCATCATCGCGCAGGTCATTTCGTACGGCGTGTCGATATCCCCGCAGAAATGGTAATTATTGGCATTGCAACCGCCCGAGCAGATGAACTTTGCAAAGCAATCACCGCACTTTTTGCGGGTGAAAAGGCAAGAATTTTTAAATTTCTCGCGGATCTGGGGCTGGGTAATCCCCTCCCAAACGTTGCCCATATAAAACTCCTTGTCGGAGGCAAATTGATGGCAGGGATACAGATCGCCGCCCGGCAATACCGAGAAATATTCGTTGCCCGCACCGCACGCCGATACCCGTTTGGAAAGACAGGGGCCACCCTCCAAGTCGATGTTGAAATGGAAGAAGTTAAAGCCCTCCCCCCTTTTGTGCATTGCAAGGTATTCTTCACAAAGATTTTCATATTCCTTTTCAATGGTAGGCAGATGCTCGTCGGTGATTTTCAGGTCCTCCAAGTCGGTGACGACGGGCTCCATGGAAATGCTGTCGAAGCCCTCTTTTGCCAAAAACACCACGTCCTTAGAAAAGTCCAGATTTTTCGCCGTGAACGTGCCGCGCACATAGTAGCTTTTGCTGCCGCGCAGCTGCACGAATTTTTTGATTTTATCAATAATCAACGCGTACGTGCCCTTGCCGTTTACCGTTTTTCGTATGGCGTCGTGCACCTCCGGTCTACCGTCCAAGGAAAGGACGACGTTCTCCATTTCCGCATTGAAAAATTCGATGGTTTCATCGTTTAATAACAGGGCGTTCGTCGTGGTGGTGAACAGGAATTTTTTACCCGCTTTTTCACCCTGCTCTTTCGCATACGCTACGGTCGCCTTTAAAACGTCGAGGTTCATCAGCGGCTCGCCGCGAAAAAAGTCCATTTCCAGCACCTTTCTTTTCCCGCTGTTTTGGATGAGGAAATCCACCGCCGCCTTTGCGGTTTCTAAGCTCATAGATTCCCGCTTGGAATGATATGCCCCCTCGTCGGCAAAGCAATAACGGCATCTAAAATTACAATCGTGGCAGATATGGATACACAGCGCCTTGACCTCCCCCGATTTCATGGGATACGCCTGCACCTCTTCTTTGCCCAAAAGCCCCGCCGCCTTCAAGCCCTCCACGTCGGAAAGGATCTCCTGCAGCTGCTCGTCCGTGATATAGGTGATATCCACGTCCTGCCCCAGCTCTTTCGCCTTTAAAAAATCGGCGGTTGCTTTGTCGCATTCATGCAAAGAGGCGCTGCCTACGTCGTAAATATAGTTTTTGTCCCGATAGTTAAATACGTGTATCATCTTTTTTCCTTATATACGCAAAACAAGGGAAAGCATCGCTTCCCCGTGCCCACATACGATTCGTTGATTACGGCAAAAAAGGACGCGTAGCATTACGCGCCTTTTCGTCGCTTTAAAGCCAAGATTATTTGCGTTCGATCTTTTCTTCTCTGGTCACTCTTTCACAGGATTGGTTGCCCACCGTGCAGCTGGTTTTGCAAGCCGATTGGCAGGTGCTTCTGCATTCGCCGCAGCCCGTCACTTTCTTTTCCTGAGGTTTCGCAATCGTTTTAATCATAGCGTTCGTTCTCCTATGTGTTTGGATTTTATGCATTTATTATAATATACTTTTTCTCAAAATGCAAGTGATTTGTAAAACTTTTTCCGCATTTTCGCCCAATGCTTACGCTTTTTTGAGGTTGACGGCGGCAATCCCGGCTAAAATGCCCACTCCCAGCCCCAGCGCGAGGTCTAAAAGCACCTTCCAAGACCAGCCGAAGTTCCCTCCGATTGCCGAAAACGAAAGATAAGTGAGCAGCGTGAACATCAGCCCCGCCAGCAAGCCCTTTTTCCAGCCGCCCTCCGAACGTAAAAACAAAAAACATCCAACCGCCAAGGAGAGCGCCTTTAAGCTTTGCGCCACCACCGTCTGCGCCGTTTCCCCTATGGGGAAAAACCGTACGATCAACGCCAACAGCAACGCAAACACCACCGAAAGCAGCACCCCTGCGATCGCCGCCTTAACGCTTTGCAAAAGATTTTCCGTAAACATAAAAAACACCTCCGACATATCCTATGCCGAAGGTGCTAAATTTAGAAGAATTTATTCTGCGTTGGTTTCATCCTTTTCCTCTGCAGATGCAGCCTCTTCTTCAAAGGCCTTTTATTGCGCTTTTTCTTCCACCGCTTCTTCTTTCTTTGCGTCCGTCTGGTAAATGGCAATCATATCGAACTTGATATAATGCTTGCCGCTGGTTTCGCTACCCGTTTCCAAAACGAAGGTGTTTTCCTCGCGGGAAACCTCTACAACCACGCCGCAGATGCCGCCAATCGTCTTTACTTTACAGCCGGGCTTCAACGCGTCCAAGGTAGCCTGCACCTCTTCCTGTCTTTTCTTTTGCGAACGGTGGTTCACAAAGAACATAATACCAAGCAGCAGGACGCCAATACCTAAGACGACCCACATCACCCAATCGTTATTCGGAGTGTTTTCCGTAGATAATAAATTCCAAAACATAATGATTTTCTCCTTCATTTTTTGTTAATTTTTGTTTTTGGGAATGTACGTCGGGGTGAATTATCTTTTAAAGAACCGACGAAGAATAATCGAGCCGAGAATCAGCAAGATCCCCGCAGCAATAAGAATATATGGCAACATACCGTTTTCCTCCTTGTTGCTTAGCAAAGCTTGCTTTGCCAACAATACCTTTATGCTATAATCATACCTTTTTTCTTTGGTTTTGGCAAGCGTTTCCCACCCGATTTAGAAAAAATTACCACTTTTCACCCGTTTTTCACCGAAGAAGTGAAAAAAAGCGCATTGAAACCGTTGGTTTCGTGCATTGCGACTGCCGCCGCGCAACGCAGTATTGCACAGCAAATCCAACGCGAAAAATTACCATTTGCCAGAGCCGCCGTATTTTTTGTAAAATTCTTGCGTATATTCGCGCAGGTAGCCGCCTAAAATTGCGTTTCGCATCCCCTTCATCAGCTTGTGCAGGAAAGTGATATTGTGTAAGGACAAGAGCATTGCGCCGTACATTTCCCCCGTGTTAATGAGGTGGCGCAAATAGGCTTTGGTGTAGTTTTTACAACAGTAGCAATCGCACTCGTCGTCCAGCGGCGTAAAGTCCTCTTTCCATCTACCGTTGCGAACGACCACTCTGCCTTTGGAGGTCATAGCCGTGCCGTTTCTCGCAATGCGGGTCGCCAACACGCAATCGAACATATCCACGCCGCGCAAAGTGCCCTCGATCAGGCAATCGGGCGAGCCCACCCCCATCAAGTATCTGGGCACGTCCGTGGGCAATCGGGGCTGCAAATCGTCTAACAGCTCGTACATCAGCGGCTTGGGTTCCCCCACGGAAAGCCCACCAATCGCGATGCCGTGCTTGACGAAGGGCAGCGTTCTTTCCAAGCTTTCTGCGCGCAGATCCTTGTACATATTCCCTTGCACGATGGGAAAGAGCGCCTGCTGCGGTTTATCGTGAAACTTATAGCAGCGTTCCAGCCATGCCGCCGTCCTAAGCATCGCCTTTTTCGACTGTTCATGCGTATAGCCATATTCGCTGCACTCATCAAACGCCATGATGATGTCCGCGCCGAGGTTCTGTTCTACCTGCATTGCCTTTTCAGGCGTGAAGAAATGCTTGCTGCCATCTACCGCCGAAGAAAATTCTACCCCTTCGTCGGTAATTTTATTCAGCTTACCCAAAGAAAACACCTGAAATCCGCCACTATCGGTCAAGATAGGCTTGTCCCAATTCATAAACTTGTGCAAGCCGCCCGCCTTTTTGACAATCTCGTCGCCGGGGCGCATATACAGGTGATAGGTATTTGACAAAATGATCTGCGAGCCCGCCTCTTTGAGATCTCGAGGGAACACCCCTTTGACCGTCGCCTGCGTGCCCACGGGCATATACACGGGGGTTTCAATATCACCGTGCGGCGTATGCAATACGCCTGCCCTCGCCCCCGTTTCGGGGTCGGTTTTGATCACTTCGAAAGAAAAAAATTCGTTGTTCATGTTTCGTTTTCCTTTTGATTTTCACCATTGTAGCATATTTTTTCAAAAAAAGCAAGAGTTATTGCAAGAAAAAAGAACGGCGCAGTGCCGTTCTCTTTTTTCGGTATTTTATCGTTCAACGCATACCTGCCCCTATTATTCCAGCTCGAATGCGCCCGTATACAGCTGATAATACGTACCCTTTTGCTCAATGAGCTGATCGTGCGTGCCACGTTCGATGATCCTGCCGTGATCCAGCACCATGATCGCATCCGAATTCATAACCGTAGACAATCTGTGGGCGATGACGAACACCGTTCTGCTCTTCATCAGCTGATCCATACCCCCCT
>JAZURU010000137.1:0-3433 GCA_045606365.1 Candidatus Scatosoma sp.
GTACCCTTTTGATAGGACTGCGAGTTCTGATAATAGTGCTTGATGTTATGCTGTGCGAAATAGCGATAGCCCTCGCTGTTGTACATCGCAAACATATCGTGGAAATACAGATATTCATAGAAGTTGGTGCTATACGTCCACAGCCACAAGCCGTCGGAGAGCGCACCCCACTTTTCAATCTGTTCACGTCCACGGTCGTTCTTGCTGTGATAGATGTTAATCTCTTCTTCCAGCATGTTCATCAGCGCCAGGTATACGTACACGCCGTCCTTCAGCTTTACGTCAGGATGGTTGGGCACGTATTCTCCCTTTGCGGAATCCCACTTTGCAGGCGCCAGCGAGAACGAGTTGTATGCAAAGAATGCCAGCTCGAAATTCTCTCTGTAATAGATGGTGTCCTTATGCGCTTCCATCCACTGATCAACGTAATCCTTCAGGCGATTCATAAAGAGAATGATGGAAGCCGCCTTCGTACCGTACGTTTCTTCGCAGTCAACGCATGCGTCGCAAGAGCAAGCGTCGCTGTTATCCTCTACCGTCAACGTTGCCGAATTCATGTTCGGGTTCAGTGTTCTAGGGTAGGCGATCAGGGACGCAGCGATCTTTTTGGTGCATTCCTGCAGCATCAGCTCCAGCTCTTCCTCGTCGCCGTGCGCGGTATAGCAAAGCACGTCGCCGGAATTACCGAACCATTCGTCATGATCGCTACGGTACTGTTCCGCAGGCAAATATTCGTTCGAGTTATGTACGATCGAATACTGCGAGCTCTTATCCGCGATCCACTCTCCGTTTTCGCCCTCATACATTTTCGAATGAATGGGGATCATATAGTTGCCGTTATACAGCGGCATACGCAAACGGTTTTTGGTCTGCTGTTCAAACCAACCGAAGTTGGTGCTTCGCTTTGCGATATCGGGAACGTCCGTCACGTTATAATTGTACAGCTTTTTCGTCTTGACGTTGGTTTCGATCTCCATAGCGTCGACGTAATACTGTTCAAAGCCAAAGGTCAGTTGCATGAAATCGTACACGGCATACAGATGCCCGTACAAGCCGCCGCCGACGATATAAATCGTCTTATCCTTCGTGATAATACGTACGCTTTCTTCCGTAAGCACCGATTTATCCAGCTCGATCCCCGAGGAGGCAAACAGATCGTTGTCGCCCACGCAGATATATTTTTTGTTGGGATCGTGCGTCATCCCTTCTGCCGGCTGCTGCGGAATGGTGATGTTGGTCGCCTGGCGGAAAAGGGTGATAAACTCCTCTTTTGCCGTCAGCTCTACCCCCGGTGCGCCCGTTTCCGTCACCAGGACGTACTCCGTCTTGCCGTCCTTGACAAGGTAATCGTCCGTTTCCGTCATCGTATAATCGTGAAGCCCTTGGAAATTGGATTTTTTCTGCGGTTCGTCAATCGTTTCATTGTTGCCGTTATTACAGCCTACCGCAGCCACCAAGAAAGCGGAAACTGCCAGGATACAACAAATTGTCTTTTTAAAGATATTCTTCATATTTCCACCTCCTCCTTATTCTACAATCAGGGTAAACGTAGCATAGCTGCTGTTGCCCGCCTCGTCCTCGCAGTATACGTATACGGTATACGTGCCTGCATATTTTGCCTCGAAACGCGTACCCACCGAAATCACACTGTGGTGCTTTTCGTCGATTACGATCGGGGTGACGGTCAGTTTTTCCGTAGCGCTGTAATTATCCGCTACGGTGAAATTGTTGATGGTATACACCGACAGGCGCTTCACCGTCACGGTATTAGAGCCGTTAATGGTCACCGTAGGCGCCGTTTCGTCTGCGATAATGACAACGGGGGTCGCCGCGTAGCTGTTGCCGCTTTGATCCTGCGTGCTGTACGTAATACGATAGTTGCCGTACTTCGTAGCGTCAAAGGTATACCGCTGCGTTCCCAAAACCGTGCCGTCCATCAAAATCCCCTCTTTCGAGGTCACGTAGTTGCCGCTAGGATCGGTGACGGCAAGCTTTAACATACCGTACAGCGAAGGCGAAATGACGTCGGTGTAAGAGGCAGGCTCTAACACGATTTCATCGCCAAGACTTCTCTGCCCAGCGGGGCTCTTGATGAAGATCATCGGCTGAATAACGTCAAAGAACGTCTTTTGGAATGGCTGACCATTGATTGTATGCACGTCTAAATATGCCTCGCCCGTGATGCCGATCAGCTCGATATCCAGCAAGCAGTTATCAGTGGTAAACTTGTTCAGATACGCCACCGAAGTGCCGTTAGGCATAATAAATTTATTCGTGCTGTTATTGTAAAAGAATCTCTTAACGTTGCCGTCTGCAAAATTGCCCGTACCCTTATACAGCGTTCCGTCTACGACCGCCGTCAGCCTGCCGTCTACGTTATAGAACTCAATAACCGTAGTATTAGAGCGATCGTAATAATCGGTCAACGTGATTTTCAGCCCTCTGTAATATGCGCCGAGGGGAACGGTGAAATTGAGCTCTAAGTTGCTAAACGATACCGTATTGATAAACTGCAAGCGGTTGTCGCCCTTGGTTTGGTTCGAGGTATAGCGCACCGAATCGTACGTTTCCTCGATTTCAAAATCCCCTTGGAAATATCCGCCCAATGCAATCGAACCGCCAAAGCCTACGTCAACGATAGGAATGACCGGGCTTTCCAGCATAGCATCGCCGTATACGTACTTGACCTGCGCGCTTTCCGAACCCGTCACGGTAAATTCGTTTACGCTCGTTTTCACGTACTCGGTTTCGCCGTCGTAGCGGACAAAGAACTCCGCGTTTACTGCCGTGGGCTGATCGGCGGTGAATACGTATGCTTTCAAATCGTCCAAGGAATATTTCGCGTCCTTAATAAAGTATCTAGGCACGGAAAGCTGATCCAAGAACAGCTCTGCATCCGAAGTTTTACAAGGCACGGTGTAGGAATGGGTATATTCGCTGATTGCATCGTAATAGCGATATTCCACCGTATACGTACCGACGTACAAAGGCAGGAATTTATCGTTCACGACCGTCGCCGTACCGTTGGGCGCAATCACACGCGTTTCCACCGACACGTCGCCGTTCAAGCCGCTTACTTCGTACACGGGCAGCACGGTTTCCTTGCCCGCAAAGATTTCCGTCAGCGCCTCGACCGCAAAGTCAATCGCTTTACCGTTCTCTTTGTCAACGCTGTTCACCACCACTTTTTCACTGGTGGTGTTCCCGAACGCGTCGGTAGCCACGTACACAATGGTATACGCACCGGGCAGCGCCGCCGTAAATTTGCCGTCCTTTAAGTACACGCTGCTGGGCGCGTTGGATTCGTAGTTGTAATATACGGAAACGTCCAAAGAGGACTTGCTGACGTCCCAAACCTTGGCGTCGAACACAGCAACCTCTTCCCCTTGTGCCACGAATACGGCGTTATCCGTCGTGGGCGTGTAGTCCACGT
>JAZURU010000138.1:0-2377 GCA_045606365.1 Candidatus Scatosoma sp.
GTAATCCGCAGGGTTTGCTTTATCGCGACTGTACCGTCGGTATTCAGCACTGCGCTGCTGTCCACCACGTTTACCATGACGCCGAGCATCGCACGCTTTACGCTGCCACCGTGGTTGATCAGGTTTTGAACCACCCCCTGCACCTGCGCGGCAGGCAGAGCAAAGCCCATATTTTCCACGTCGCTGGCGATGCTTTTGGCATTGACAATGGCAATCAGCTCACCTTGGCTATTGAACATCGGTCCGCCTGAATTGCCACCGTTGATCGCCGCGTCGGTACGCATCACTCGGTAGCTGACTGAACGGTTCCCGCCGTCCAGCGCCTTCATGCTGATATATTCGGAATCCACCGAAAGGACGCCCTGCGACACCGCAATGCCCAGCCCCTGCGAGTTGCCGATAACAAACACCTTTTCGCCCACAACCGCCGTGTTCGAATCGCCAAATTTCGCTTCCGTAGCCGGGCTGTTTTTCAAAACGTCGCTGCCCTCAATGGCTAAAAGCGCGATATCATAATCCATCGAGCCGCCCAAAAAGCGCGCCTTGATGCCATCGCCGCCCACGTCCTTACCCGTATCTACGTCAAAGCTATTCATCGAACCGTACAGATACAGATAAATGCTGTCGGAAATTCCATTCGCCGCCAACGATTCGCTATCGTACACCACGTGGTAGTTGGTGATGACAAGCGCATTGCCGTTTTCCTTGTCTAAGTCAATGATCACGCCGCTGCCTGCCGCGCAATCGATCTCTGGCACAAGCGAATCCTCCGCTTTCTTTTTAAAGCCCGTATAGATACTGACCGTCGACAAAAGGTTGTTCGCCAGCATTTCCACGTCGTTGTTGTCAGGTACGTCCAAGGTCAAATATTGCTGCAAAAATTCGTTAAAGGTACCGCTGAACGTGCCGTCTGCCACCGCCGCGTCGTAAACGTCGCGCACCGTAATTGCAGGCGCGTCCTCCCCGTCCGCCCCCTTTAAGCTTTGCAACCATTCCTGCTCCGTTCCCGTAAAGCCGTTTTTCACGGCGATATCGTACGCAGAATCCGCGCAGCCTCCCAGCGCCAACACCGAACAAGCCGTCATGCCCGCCAACACAATCGTCAAAATCTTTTTTTTCATAACTCTCATTATCCTAAAAATTCCTTTTTCTTACAGTATATCTTATCTTTGTGATAACCGTATGAAAATTGCTTATAAGCCCTCTAATTCGTCCAAGGTTAAGGCAAACGAAGGAATGAAATGGGCGAAAAAGTATTCCACCTCGGGGATATTCCGCGCATGCAGATCGTCCTCGATGCTCTTTTTTGCCTTTTCAAATTCGCCGTTGCCGCCACGCAGCTCTTCCAAGCACTTGATGTACGCGCTCAGCCGATCCGCCGCCTTTACCAGCTTATATTCCTCGCTGTCCTCATCCGCCAGGATACAAGGGGCAAGCTCGCCTTTCAGCTCTTCGGGCAGCATTCCCGCCATCTTTTCAGCGGCAGAGCGCTCCAAATCTTTGTACGCGCTTTGAATGCTGCGGTTGTAATATTTGATGGGCGTAGGCAGATCCCCGGTCAGCACTTCGCTGATCTCGTGATACATTGCGTACAGCACCGTTTTTTCCACGTTTACGTTGCCGCCGTAGACCTTATTGCGGATTACGGCAAGCGCATGCGCCAGCATCGCAACGCTTTGCGAATGCTCCATGATGTTTTCGTCGCGCTGGCTACGCATCAGCTGCCAGCGGCGAATGTATTTCATTCTGTCCATATACGCGTAAAAATCGTAGCGCATTTTTTTCTCCTTTTTTCTTGACAAAAAAAACCGTTCGGTGTATAATAAAACCACTAAAATAAAATATTCCGTCGTGGGTGCCCCTAAAAAGGCTGAGATTATACCATTTGAATCGGCAAGGTAATACTTGAGCGAAAGACTGATAGCATGTTTCCGTTTTTACACGGAATTTGGGCGTCCACATATAGGTATTGTGGCGCTTTTTTCTTTGAAAAATGCTTACGACGGAAGGTTTGTCGGGAAAACCGACAGACAAAGGAGGTTTTTATGTTTCTCTTTTCCACCCTTCTTTCCGTAAGCGAAGAGGCAACAGACGTCGTAAAATGGATTTCCATCGGCGGCGTTTTGATATTGATCGCCGTGATCGGCTTGATCGGCTTTCTTTCAGGAGGCAAGCAGACGTCCGCCAAAGAGCTGGCGTTCGCAGGCGTATGCGTAGCAACGTCCTTTACCCTTGCCGTCATCAAGGTTAGCCCGATTGAATACGGCGGCTCGATCACCCTTGCGTCCTTCGTGCCCATTATGATCTACGCCTACGCGTTCGGGCCCGTCAAGGGCTTCATCGTAGGGCTGATCCACGGAAGTCGGATCGTAGCCAT
>JAZURU010000139.1:0-2046 GCA_045606365.1 Candidatus Scatosoma sp.
GCCGCCTGAATACCGCCCTCTGCCTTTGCCGTATTGGCATCGCCTAAGCGAAGCTTGGTGACGATCATAACGTTTGCGCCTCTTTGATGGGCTTCAATCGCCGCAGAAGAGCCAGCGCCGCCACCGCCGATAACCAGAACGTCAACGTCGTAATCGATCTTTGTAAGGTCGATTTTCATGTCCTTTACGCGGGAATGCCCCTGCAACAGCGCCGCAAGCTCATGCAGAACCTTGCCGCCTTTATTCTTGCCTACCTTCAGTTCTTCGTAAGCAGACGTAATATAGTCGGGATGAAATTCTGCCAAAACCGCGTCCTTTTCTTCTGCGGTCATTCTTTCGTGTAATTTCTCAATACGGGAAGCGCGGCTTGCTTCTACTTTTTTCATCGATTCAAGTTGTTCATCGGTATAACGATACATTACGCTTCCTCCTGATTATTTTTCGATCTCTCTCGTATTGTAGAGATGCTTTTGTTCTTCTAAAGGCGTGTTCATAATCGCCTCTAAAGCGGCTTTGCAATCGCCTGCGTCAATTTCCGCAACACGGTTGATTAAATGCTGGCTGTCGGGCGCAAGATACTTACCCGTAAGACGACGCGCAAGCACTGCAACCTGCGGATGAGAAATCCCTGCGGGGCAACGGGAAGAGCATACGCCGCACATAACGCAGTCAAAGCTTTCTTCCGCGCACTTTTCATATTCACCACGCTGTGCGTAGGCGATATATTGCATAACGTTCAGCTCCTGCGTGCAGCTCTTGGTGCAGGCATTGCAGCCAATACAAGAATAAATTTCGGGATACAACTGCATCATGATCTGCTGCGTGGGCTTGATTTTTTCGATATCGTAAACCTGCTTAACCAAAGGGAAGAACGGCAAAGTTGCTACGTACATGCCCTCCTCAACCTTGGTTTGACAAGCCAAGCAGGTTTTCAGCTCTTGTTCGCCCTTGATACGATAGATCGTCGCGCACGCACCGCAAAAACCGTTGCGGCAGCCACAACCACGCACCAGCTGATAGCCTGCGTATTCCATCGCTTTCATAATCGTTAAACTTTCCGGCACCTGATAACGCTTGCCGAAAAGAAATACGTTTACCATTTTTTCCATTGTTTTACTCCTTAATACTCGTCGGGAAGTTCGTCCAACTCATCCATGCGGAATACGGGGCCGTCTTTGCAGACAAACTTGTCGCCTACGTTGCATCTGCCACATTTGCCCACGCCACATTTCATGCGAAGTTCTAACGTCGTATAGACGCGGGATTTTTCAAAGCCAAGCTCTAAAAGCCCCTGCAACGTGAACTTGATCATGATAGGAGGGCCGCAAAGCACCGCCGTCATATTCTTATCCAAGCCCAGCTCTTTTACATACGAGGGTACGAATCCTACGTGGTCGTCCCAGCCCTCTTGGGGGCGGTCGATGGTAAGATAGACCTCGAAATTCGGCTCATTTTTCCACTCGGTCTGGATCTCTTCAAAGTCCACCAAGTCGTCCGCGCTTCTTGCACCGTACACGATTACCACTTTGCCGTAGTTTTCACGGTAATGGCGAACGTAGTTGATGACGCTGCGAAGAGGCGCAAGCCCAATACCGCCTGCGATAAACAGCAGATCCTTGCCCTTAAAATCCCCCTCTACAGGGAAATTCTTGCCGTACGGTCCGCGAACGGTCACGTGCGAACCGACCTCCATCGCGTGCAAAACCGTTGTCACACAGCCGCACTTTTTGATGGAAAATTCCATATAGTCTTGGTTGGTCGGTGACGAAGTGATGGAGAACATACATTCCCCTACGCCGGGAACGGAAACCATCGCGCATTGACCGGGCATATGCTGGAACAGCTTTTTGCCATCCGTGCCTACCACACGGAACGTTTTAACGTCAGGCGTATCCTTACGAATATCGGTAATGACGCCGATTTTCGGAATGAGAGTTTCGTTAATCATTCTTCTTACCTCCTAACGTTTTAATGACCTTTACGATGTTCAGGTTCTGCGGGCATTTGTTTACGCATCTTCCGCAGCCCACGCAGGAATACGTCCCA
>JAZURU010000140.1:0-2978 GCA_045606365.1 Candidatus Scatosoma sp.
CCGTACGTGCGTGAATCAAATATGCGTTCGTCGAGCTTGCGCTGATCCACATATTGCTGTTCATTTCACAGTTATTCGAAATGTTATAGCCGTATACAACCGTATTTTTCAGGATAAGTTTTGCGTTCGGTCTGGACATAATACCGAATACCGACCACTTCTGATATTTATTGTTCGTTCTTTCGATATAGCAGTTTTCAATGACGGGGTTGCCGTTGGTCATATAGCCGAATACGCCGTATTGCGTACTTGTTTCATCTGCATAGATAACGCTCAAATTCTTAATCGTAGCATTACCGAGAATTTGACCAACCAAGCCACCACTCATCAGCTTAAATCTAAGCGTATGACCCTGACCGTCCAACACACCGTTGAAACCACAGGTATCCTTAAAGTTGCTCACCGCGCACTGCGTAAACGATAATTCTTCTGCGCCAGTACCCAAATCCTTCGCAACCACGTAGTAGCCGTAAACGCTCGGCGCGACCATGGGATAATCAGCAGCGTTGTTTGGATTCGTGTTTTCAACTGCCTCGTTGTTGAAGAATGCAGGGAAGTCGGACAGCTCGTCAATGACGCCCGCATACGATTTCACCGTTGCCGCATACAGATTGGTACCTTTTTCAATCACGATCTCGAACGATCCGATCGCATTCGTGTTGGTCTGTTCCGCCGTCAGGTCAAAGTTGTTGACCCACGCGCCGTTTTCATAATAGACCGTTGCGCCGTCCTTGCTGGTGATTTTCACCGTGTCGTCCATTTCCAACGTCAATTCCGTAGGCAGGAACAGCTGATCGTCCGCAGACGAATACAGCAACGCCTCGTTTACGGTGGTCAATATCACTTTCGCCGTTGCTTCGAATACCGCATAGTAGGTGGTGCCATTGTCGGTCACCGCACCCAGCTCTACAACCTCGCCGCCGTCGGTCAAAGACCAGCCCTTGAATTCGTAGGTATAATAATCGTCTTCCGCTTTTTCAGGATCTTCGTGCGCCGCTTGTTCACCGTATTTGTAATCGGTGGTCGTCGTTTCGCCGTCGATGCTCCACGTCACCGTGTAAACGCGTTCCTGTCTGTTTTCCACCATATAATAGGTGACGTTTTCCACTACTTGGAATCTGTCGCTGAACTTCACCGCTGCACCGTCCTCGGTCGTCGACCAATAATAGGTGACTGTTTCGGTGTTCGTGGTCACGTTCTCAGGCAGAGTCTGCGTATACATAATCCAGCCGTCCTTCGATACCGTTTCGGTGATAGTTTCTTCGCCCTTCACCCAAGTGACGGTTGCCAGCTCAAAGCCCTTCCAAATCAACTTTCCGTTTTCTTTGTACCAATACTTGCTGTCAAACTTGCTCGCGTCCTCAACCTCAGAAAGCAGCACTTCGCGCGAACCGTTTTCCAACGCGTCGTTAAATACCTTCGTGAAGTTCGCCGCCATGGTCAGCGACGCAGCGTTTGCTCTGCCGTGGATTACGTACGCGTTCGTGGAAGCAGAGCTAATGCAGTTTACCTCCGTGCTCCACCACGTACAATCGTTGGGAACAAGGAAGCCGTATACAACCGTTTCATGCAGAATCAGCTTCCCGTTGGGACGAGCCATCAGCCCCAATACCGTCGAACGAGATGCAACGTTGTTCGTTCTTTCGATATAGCAGTTTCTGATTTCAGGCGCACCGTTGGTGATATAACCGAACGCACCGTAGCCGCCGCCCTCTGCTTGCGAAATAAAGCTCGCGTCCTCATAGATCACCGCAAGGTTTTTAATGGTCGCATTACCCAGCACCAAGCCAACCAAGCCGCCACTTGTCAGCTTGAATTTCAGCGTATGTCCCTGACCGTCCAAAACGCCGTTAAAGCCGTTCGTTTTTCCATAGTTCGTCAACCCCGTCTGCGTCAGCGCAAGTTCGTCCTCGTACACGAACGTATTTTTAGCCTTATCAAACGTGTAAGACCCCAAATCCTGCGTGACGATATAATAGCCGTAGGTATCAGGCGCAACCATGGGAACATCCGCAGCATTGTTCGCCGTGTTTTCCACCGCTTCGTTGTTGAAGAATGCAGGGAAATCGGAAAACTCGTTGATGATACCTGCGTATACGTTCATATTCACCAGGTATTTGCTGCCGTCGGAAAAGCTCATTTCCAACGTACGCACGCCGATGGCGTTCGTTTTCCATTCTTCTTCGGTCAGCGCGAGCACGCTATGTACCCAAGCGCCTTCCGTATATGCAACAACGTTGTCCGAACCCTCTACACGCAGGGTTGCCTCTACAATGCTGACTCCTTCACCAAGCAAGCCTTCAGGCAAGAATACCTCTTCCGATTTTGCCGAATAATCAATTTTCCCAGCCGTGTATTTGGGGAATTCGAATACTTCGCCTACCTCAAACACTGCATAATATCTCGCTTCACCGCTGACCGCAGGCAGAGCCTCTTCCGCTTCGCCGTCCTCGGTCAACGCCCAACCCACGAATTGATACGAGCAGGTTGCCGAATCCTCTTTCGTAGGCGTTTCCGTATATTCGGGCACGCTGCCGTATGCACACTCGGTGGTGTTTTCCACGCCCTCGATCACCCAAGTGATCGTATATTCGCGCGCCGTTTCTTCAAATACTGCAAAATAGGTGACGTCCGCCGTCACGTTGGGCAACGTTTCCAGCACGTCGCCGCCTACGTATGCCGCCCAACCCACAAAGACGTACGTAATCGCCTCCGTGCTTGCCTTTGCGGGGGTTTCACCCGTATATACAGCGGGCGTTTCAAATGCCAGCTCGCCGTCCGTTTTCAAGGTTTCCTCACCGTTTTTCCAGGTGATAGTGAAACGCATTTCCGCCGTCACTTCCGCAAACACCGCATAGTAAGCAACGTCACTGCTAACTGCAGGCAAAACGTCCAGCGCGTCCCCGCTGAGCGAAGCCGCCCAACCCACAAAGGTATAGCGAACGTCGCCAACCGTAGCCTTGGTGGGCGTCGTGCCC
>JAZURU010000141.1:0-2111 GCA_045606365.1 Candidatus Scatosoma sp.
CCAAAGAGACCAAGTAGTATTTCCGAGGCGGGTAAAATGGCGTTGGTCTATTTGAAAACACGCAAGGAATCGCTGTGATGGTGCATGCGTAAGAGGCGGAGAGAGATCCTCCGCTGCGCTCAGGATGAGAGTGAGAGGAAATACGGAAGAACGTGGGCGGTGAAATGCCTACAAAAAAATCAAAAATATCAATTAGGAGAATAAAAAACATTATGGTAAATTTACAATCTGCGGAAAACGCTTTAAGATCTTTTTATTTGGATGCTGTGAAGGATTCGATCGATATGAAAATATCCCCTTTCATGGCAAAGGTGCAGCAATCTAGCGCCGACGTCTATGGAAAAGACGTGAAAAAAATCATTCGCGTAGGCTTTCATACGGGCGTCGTTTCCGGCACGGAAACGGGGGATCTGCCTAAGGCCGATTCCACCAAATATTTGCAGCTGACCGCGCCTTTGAAAAACCTTTACGGAACGATTGAAATTTCGGATAAGGCGATCCGCGCGACCCAAAACAATGAAAGCGGTTTGGTCAACCTGCTCAACGATGAGATGGAAAACCTCTTGAAGGGCGCGAAATATAACTTTAACCGTATGCTGATGGGCGACGGCCACGGCTATTTGGGTTTCTTTAGAGTCGGCGGCGACCGTGCACATCTGGACTTTGAAAACGTTTCTTTGCTGATGCCCGGCATGGTGGTCAACCTGCAGGATGTCAACGGTGTATGGTACGAGGATTTTCAAAAGATTGTGGTCCAGAGTATTGACCCGATCGAAAAGAAGGTGTACTTTAACGTCGATTTCTTCCCGGAAACAATGGATGTCGGGTATATCTACCTCGATATCGCAGAGGAGGAATTGACGGGGATTTCAGCTTTATTCACGAATCCCAACGTGTACGGACTTTCAGAAGAGGATTACGATAAGATCAAGCCTCTTGATTATTTTATCGACGGTTCGTTTGACGAGGACGCTTTACAGCAAATGATCGACAAAGTGGAGGAGGCTTCCGGCAACGCGCCGAATATGCTGATCTGTTCGTACGGCGTGCGCCGCGCAATGATCCGCTACTTCACCGATAGAGGTACGAGATTACAAACCATGGATATTGAAGGCGGCCACAAAACCATCAGCTTTAACGGCATTCCCGTCGTTGCGGATAGATTCTGCCCTGCAGGTACGATCTATCTGGTGAATACTGACGATTTCAAGCTGTGCCAGCTGGGCGATTGGCAGTGGATGGAGAGCGAGGACGGTAAAATCCTGCACCAGATCCCCGGTAAGCCCGTATATACCGCCACCTTGGTGAAGTATGCAGAGCTAATCTGCGAACGCCCCAACGGTCAGGCGCGTCTGTACGGTATTGAGGAATAACGTAAACTTTCCCGTGTGTTTGCAGGCGTGTTTAGCCTATAAACGCGGATGGGAAATTTAGGTTTCGGTTCGCCCGCCTGAAATATTCGGGCGGGCGTTTTTTAAAAAGGAGGTATGATCATGATTACGGTGGAAAGCGTTGTGCGGCAAGCCGCACAGCTAATTGGCGTGGAGGATAGAACGGACGCCTATTTTGACGGAAATACCGCCGAGGAGAATCTTCGTGTGGTGGAGGGGCTGGTCAACTGCTTTAACTTGGTGGAAAACGAGTTGGCGGTGGATTATTTGCCGCTGTTTTGCGAAGAAACGCTTTTGGCAGAGGATGGGCGTATTGCATACGGCAGCTTTTCCAAAAAAGCGGCGCGCGTCATTTCCGTTTACGATGAATGGGGAAACTGCGTAAGGGCAAAGCGTATGCCTACGCATTTGGAGGTTCCCTCTGGGAAGTACGTCGTTCGATATGCGGCATTGCCCGAAGAAAAATCTGTGGAGGGTAGCAGCGATTACGAGGCGGACGTGACCGTGCGCTTGCTTGCCTACGGTGTTGCGGCGGAATATTGCTTGCACAAGGGCATGTACGAGGAGCATGCCGCTTGGGATAAAAAGTATCGCGACGCGATTGGCGCGGCGGTGAGAACCAAGGGCGCAGGCAGCGTGAAAGTGAGGTGCTGGGTATGACGAAAAAGCTATTTTCTTTTACCGATTTTGCACTGTCCGAGGAAGTCGGATCGTAGCCAT
>JAZURU010000142.1:0-14167 GCA_045606365.1 Candidatus Scatosoma sp.
CGAGGTCGGCGGTGTAGAGGGTGTGCTTGCGCGAATGCGTGAAAACGGCGTAGAGTGGGTGATTGCCAGCGGCTACGACGTTGCTTCTTCTGAAATTTCTAAGGCGATTGCAGAGGCGCACGACGAGGTTTTCTTTTGCGCGGGCTTTCATCCGGGCGAGCTGGGGCATTTCCGCGATGGGGATTTCGAACGAATTTCGCAGCTTTGCCGTCATAAGAAATGCGTGGCGGTCGGGGAGATCGGGCTGGATTATCACTTTGAAAACAACCCCCCGAAAGAGGTGCAAAAGCAGGCGTTTCTCCGTCAGCTGGAAATTGCGGACGAGGCGGGCTTACCCGTCGTGATCCACAGCCGCGACGCCGCGGAGGACACCTACGAAATTTTGGCAAACAATCCGTCCTTATTAAGGCATGGCGGGCTGATGCATTGCTATTCCTATTCGCCCGAAATGCTGCTGCGTTTTTCGCAGCTGGGGCTGTATTTTTCCTTTGGTGGCACGGCAACCTTTAAGAATGCAAAAAAGGTGGTGGCAAGCGTCCAATGCGTACCTGCCGACCGCATTTTATCAGAAACGGATTCCCCGTATCTGACTCCAACCCCCTATCGCGGGGTATTTCCTAACGAGCCGAAGAACGTCAAGCACGTGGTGGAAAAGCTGGCAGAAATTCGGGAAACCGACGTAAAAGAAATGGCAAGGCAGATCCAATTAAACGCAAAAGCGTTGTTTAAGGCGCTGCCGTAAAGAAAAAAATAAACATACTACTTGATGGGCGAACGCCTAAAGAGGTATCTTATGGAAGAGATCGAAAAGAAAAACGGACAAAACGAAAAGCAAGGACAAGAGGGTGCAAAAAGCCACGGCAGACGTCGACGTCATAAGCGTGGTCACGGGCACGGCAATGGTGGCAACGGCGCTCAGGCGCAGGATAAGCAAGGCGGACAGAACGCTCCCGTAGCCCAAAAAGAGCAAAACGGCAACGGGCAAAAGCCGCAGCCGCAAAAGCCGCTAAACAAGGGTCAACAGCCTAAAAAGGATAAGCAACCCCAAAAACAGCAGCCTTCGCAGCCCGCGCAGCAAAATCAGAACCAGCAGGCAAAGAACAAGCAGAAAAGCAAGGCGGAAAAAAGGAACGAGCCCCAGCGCAAGGATACCTACGTATACTTGCTGGACGGGAATATCTATCTCAACCTGACCAACAAATGCTCAAACGGGTGTGATTTCTGCGTACGCAACGAAAGAACCAGCTATTACGGCAACTATTTATGGCTGCAAAAGGGTGAACCGACGGCGGCGCAGGTGATTGCACAGATCAACGGCTTGGGGGATTTAACCCGCTATAAAGAGGCGGTATTCTGCGGCTTTGGTGAACCGACCTACCGCATGGAGGTTTTGGTGGAGGTTGCGGAATATTTGCATGAAAAGGGGATTGCCACCCGCCTCAACACCAACGGACAGGGGAATTTGATCAACAAGCGGGACATCATTCCCGATTTGGTGGGCAGAATCGACCTTGTCAACGTTTCCTTGAACGCGTCCTGCTACGAAAAATACCAAAAGATATGCCGTTCCATGTTTCGGGAGGCAGGCTTTGACGGCATGGTCGAATTTGCGAAAAACTGCAAACGGCAAGGGGTAAACGTGCGCTTTTCCATCGTCGATTGTATCGGTGAGGAAGAGGTGGAGGCGTGCAAGCGTTTGGCGGCAAGCGTCAACGTACCCTTGTATATCCGCGATTATATCACCGATTCCTAAGCTATGAGTTTAAAAGAGAAAATCAAGCGCGAAAAAGCGGAAATGAATCCCATTCGTTTTCGGCTTAATTATTACGTCTGTACGGCGTTTGTCGTAGGCATTCTGCTTTCGGTGATTTCGATTGCCGTCGTAGCCGAGCTGGCAAAGCCCGAATGGCTTTGTCTAATCCCTGCGGGGGTGGCGCTTGCGCTGGTAATCGTTCTACTGATCATCAGCGCGGTGGTTGTCAAAAAGGAAGAGAAAACCGAGCTAAAACGCTGGGCGTATCTGTTTAAAGGCGACCTCGTTTTCGAGGGGGAAACGTTGGAAACGGACGACCCTGAAACGGGGATCAAATATCTGCTTTCGCAAAAGGGCATGAAGATCATTTTGCCAAAAGCAGAGGAGCAGGTATTTGACGAAGTGAAAGAAAACGAATTTTTTATGCCTTGGTCGGATGCCGAGCTGGTGGTAGCCAGCGACAACTTTGCCCGCCGCGTGCGGCTAGCATTTGCCGTGGTGGACGTATCGGGGCTTAGCGTAGACGGCGAATACGTACCGACGGACAACGAGGTGCACTTTTTGCCTTTGGAAGAAAGCCTGATTGCCTTTTTCCGCAAATATGGCTTAGAGGAAAAATTGTCGATAGAATGGCGGTACATACAGCGGCAGCCGCTGGACGCCTTTCGGCAGATCTTGGCTTGGGGATATATTCGCACGATGATCGGCGAAAACGGCAAGCGTGTAAAACGTGAAAACGCAGAGCATTTATTCGAAAAATAAAGGGGCGTTATGCAGGATTTAAAAAGTATTTTACAACGGCACGGCTTTCATTTTAAAAAGCAGTTCGGACAAAACTTCATATCGGATAACAACCTTTTGGAAAGTATCGTCACCGCAAGCGGCATTGACGAAAACACAACGGTGGTGGAAATCGGCTGTGGCGCAGGCACGCTGACGCGGGCGCTTGCGGAAAGGGCGAAGAAAGTGTACGCATACGACGTAGACGTTGCGTTGCAGCCCGTGCTGGCGGAAACGCTCAAAGGGCTGGACAACGTCGAGGTGATCTTCCGCGATTTTACAAAGGTGGATTTGCGTGCGCTGGAACAAGAGATCGGCGCATTTACCGTGGTGGCAAATCTTCCGTACTACGTCACCACGCCGCTTGTCACCAAGCTGCTGGAAGAAAGCGAGCTGGTACAGGGCATTTCCATCATGGTACAGGAAGAGGTGGCGGAACGGTTTTGCGCCAAGGAAAACACGGCAGAGTATGGCTCGATTACCGCGGCGATTGCTTTAAAGGGAGAGGCGAAGATCGTAAAGCGGGTTTCCCGCAATTTATTCTATCCCCGCCCGAACGTAGATTCGGCGGTGGTAAAAATTACGTTTGATAGGGGCAGGGTCGCGGTGAAGAGCGAAAAAGCCTATCGTTTGGCGGTAAAATGTGCTTTCTTAAACCGCAGAAAAACGCTGGAAAACAACCTTGTCAACTTCTTCAAATTGACGAGAGAACAGGCAAAGCAGGTGCTTTCTACGGCAGGGATTGACGAAAAAGCAAGAGGGGAAACCCTTTCCCCGCAGCGCTTAGCCCATCTTGCCGATGCCTTAGTCGACGCAGGTGTAATCTAAGGTTCCCTTGTGCGGATGCCGTGTGCAGCGCGATGGTGGGATTTTGGCGCTAAGAAAGTACAAAAAAAGACCTTGGCAAAGAGCCAAGGTCTTTTTGTATGCTATCGTTAGAAAAACAAACCGGCACCGCCGAATGCTACGCCGATGAGCGCGCCCACCAAAAGGTCGGACGGATAATGTACGCCGCGCAAAAACCGCAGCGCCGCCAAAAGAAGCGCCGCCGCCAGCAAGGCGATCCCCGCGATAAGATATTCGGGTAAAACCACCATCGCAATCACGAACGCAGAGGCGACGTGGCGGGAGGGCATCGAAGTGCCGCCAGCCCGCTTGGGAACGAGTGGATCAATGCCTGCCCCCCCGTTTTCATAAGGGCGAGGGCGTTTGATCAGCCATCTGAGGGCGGTGACGAAAACAAAGCAAAGGGCGGGCAGCCCAATTTTATTTAGAGCCGACAGCCACAAAAACGGTGGACGGAAAAACTGTACACCCAAAAAGACGGCGTATGCCGCCACAAATCCCCACGCCAACGCCTTATCGACAATTTCTATCGTTTTCACGGCGGCGGGGCGGGCTTTGATCCCGTTTGTGCATTTTTCGTAAAACCGTTTGTAGCCTTCGTAGTTCATCTTTCCACAAAAAAGCAAGACCGCCGTTTGGGGGACGAAGCGGTCTTGCAAAGCTCGGTGGCGGGGGGAACCGCCACCGCAATGCGCGTTCGTTTATTTCACTTTTACATTCAGCCTAGCGAGGTTGAATTTCGTTATTAGGCTATGCGTTGTTTGCAGCTTTCGCCGCTGCAATCACCTTTTCCGCAATCATCGGAGGCACTTCTTCGTACGCGAGGAAATCGGACACGAACTTACCGCTGCCGCGGGTAAGCGAACGAAGTTCCATGGTGTAGGTTTTAATTTCTGCCATAGGCACTTCGGCGGTGATCACCGACTTATCGTCCTCGGTATCCGTACCCATGATACGGCCGCGGCGTTTATTGATATCGCCCATAACGTCGCCCAGATAATCGCTGGGGACAACGATCTTCAAACGGTAGATGGGTTCTAACAGCACCGGTTTTGCCTTGGGCATACCGTCCTTGAACGCAAGCGCCGCCGCCATCTTAAACGAAAGCTCGTTAGAGTCAACGTCATGGTAGCTGCCGTCGTACAGCACAGCCTTTACGCCGATAACGGGGCACCCCGCCAAAGGTCCGCACGCCATACATTCTCTCAGTCCCTTTTCTACTGCGGGGAAGTAGTTTTTCGGCACAGCGCCGCCGACTACTTCTTCTGCAAACTCAAATTCTTCTTCGCTGGGTTCAAAGCGGATCTTACAATGGCCGTACTGACCGTGTCCGCCCGATTGTTTCTTATGCTTGCCTTCGGCGTCCGCTTTGCCGCGGATCGTTTCCTTGTAGGCGATCTTCGGTTCGGTCAGCTTGATATCCACGCCGTATCTTGCTTTAACCTTCTTTGCCAAGGTTTCCAGCTGCATATCGCCCTGTCCACCCAGCAATAATTCGCCCGTGGAGGCATTCTTTTCGATACAGAAGGTCAAATCCTCTTCGCCGAGCTTTGCAAGCCCTGCAAAGACCTTATCTTCTTCCCCTTTCTTTTCGCTGGTGCAAGCCATAAACAGAGTGGGCTTTGGCATCGGGATTGCGGGGAAACGCACCTTGGCGCTTGCGTCGCAAAGGGTATCTCCTGTCGAGGTGTTGTTCAGTTTGTTCACGGCGCCGATGTCGCCAGCTTCCAGCTGATCGACGGGTTCCATCTTCTTGCCTTTCAAAAGGTAGATTTGCCCGATGCGTTCTTCCTGCTGCGTGTTTGCGTTCCAAACGGTAGAACCGCTTTTCAAAACGCCGCGGAAGCTCTTTAAGTAAGACAGCTTGCCAGAGAAGGGGTCGATCACCGTCTTAAATACCTGCGCTGCAAAGGGGGCGTCCGACGCGGTTTCAATGGAAACGACGTCGTCTTTTGTAAGGTCGTCTGCAAAGATATTTGCACGTTCACCGGCGGTGGGCATATAGGTGACGATCTCGTTCAAAAGGTTGATTACGCCACGGTTGGTCAGTGCCGAGCCTGCCATGACGGGAATGGTATTACAGGTTTTGATACCGATACGGATACCGCGAATAGTGTCCTCTTTCGAAAGGTAGCTTTCCTCGAAATATTTATCCAGCAAGCTTTCGTCGTTTTCCGCACCCGTTTCCATCAGGCTATACTGCATTTCTTCCACCTGGGCTTTCATATCCTCAGGGATCGCGATTTCCTGCGGGCCGCCTTCCTTAAAAAGGTAAGCGCGTTCCTGCAAAGCGTTGATCACGCCCTGCATTTTTCCGTTTTCCATAATAGGGATTTGGATAGGAGCCATCTTCCCTGCGTATTTTTCTTTCAGCGCAGCCACCGTACCGAAGTAATCGGCGTTGTCCTTATCCATGCCGTTGATGAAGATAATCAAGGGTTTTCTAAGCTTTAAGCAGTATTCTACAACGTTCTGTGCGCCGATAGGTACAGAGCCGTTTGCGCCGATCACCAGCAATGCGCCGCCTGCCGCCCTAAGCCCTTCGTTTCTTTCCCCTTCGAAATCGTAATAGCCGGGCAGATCAATCAGGTTGATCTTCGTATCTTTCCATACGAGGTTTGCACAGGATGCGTAAATGGACATCTGTTTTGCTTTTTCCAGATCGTCGTGGTCGGAAACGGTTGTGCCGTCAACCACTTTTCCCATACGGTCGATGGCGCCGCCGTTAAAGAGCATTGCTTCGCAAAGGGTGGTTTTCCCTTCGCCGCTGTGTCCGATGATGGCAATGTTCTTGATGGTTTTAATGCTCATAATTGTTTGTCCCCCTGGGTCGTTCGATTTTTATCACCGCCTGCCGAGCTTGGTCGAAAAGCGATAACTAAACCCATTATATACGATTTTTTCTAAGATTTCAAGGGGGTTTTGGAAAATTTTTTCAACTTTTTTACAGATCATGCATTTCGTGCCGTTTCCTTGACAAATTCGCTTGGGCGGTATATAATAAAGAGGTATGAAGAACTTTGTGTATTTAGACAACGCGGCAACAACGCCGATGGATCAAGAAGTGTTGGAAAAGATGCTGCCGTATTTTGCGTTGCGCTATGGCAATGCCGATTCCCCGCACGCGGCAGGACGGGGGGCAATGGTGGCGGTGGACGCCGCCCGTGACGAGGTTGCGCTTTGCTTGAACGCAAAACCGAGCGAGATCTATTTTACCTCAGGCGGCACCGAGGCGGATAATTGGGCGATTTTGGGCGGTGCGCGCGCAATGAAAAAGGGCGGGCGCACGCACGTACTCATCTCTGCCATTGAACACCACGCCGCTTTATTTGCGGCGGAAACGCTGCGTGGCGAGGGCTTTGAAATCGAGTACATTCCCGTAAACGAGGGGGGCAGGGTCGAGGTGAACGAGGTAAAACGCCTGCTTAGACCCACCACGGCGCTGGTGTGTGTGATGCGGGTCAACAACGAAACGGGGGTGGTGCAGCCGATCGAGGAAATTGCGCCTTACGTAAAAGAAAGCGGCGCACTGTTTTTTGTGGACGGCGTGCAGGCTGCTCCGCACGAAAGGATCGACGTAAAAAAATGGGGAGTGGACCTTCTGTCCGTTTCCTCACATAAATTGCACGGCCCGAAGGGGTGCGGTGCGCTGTACGTACGCAGTGGCGTAAAGATAGAAAAGCTGGTGGGCGGCGGCGAGCAAGAACGCGGTATGCGCGGCGGTACGTTAAACGTACCCGCCATCGTGGGATTTGCGGCGGCGACGAAAAAGACGGTGGAAAACCAAGGGGCAATCGCTGAAAAAATCGAAGGGCTGCAAAGGCTGTTTTTAGACGGGATTGCACTTTTGGCGGGCGTGCAGATCAACGGAGAAAAAGAATATAGAACCCCCGCGGTGCTTTCGCTGCAGGTTGAGGGGGTGGACAATGCTACGCTGTTATACAAAGCCGATTTGCAGGGTTTGTGCATTGCAGCGGGCAGCGCATGTGCATCGGCGTCGGTCAAGCCTAGCCACGTGTTGCTTGCGATGGGCAAAACCGAACGGCAGGCGCGGGAAACGGTGCGCGTCAGCTTTGGGCGGCAAAATACGGAAGAAGAAGTGGCAGCTGCCGCAAAAATTTTCGTAGAAACGGTGAAAAGTTTGCGAAAAAATTGATTTTTTCTTTGCGGAAACCTTTACTATTTAAAAAAATTGTGGTACAATAGTACCAACACCAAAATAAAAGCAATCGGAGGACAACAATTATGGCACACGTAATTAATAAAGAACTTTGCTTGGCTTGCGGCGCATGCGCGGCTACTTGCCCTGTGGAAGCAATCGCAATGGACGGCGACGTATATGCGATCGACCCCAACGTATGCGTAGACTGCGGAGCTTGCGCAAGCGAATGCCCCGTAGAAGCAATTTCGGAAGAATAAGTTGTAAACGGCAAGAAAGGACGGAAATTAGCGCGTTCCCCTAAATGGAGAACGCGCTAAAAACTAAGTTGTCCTTTGCGCAAGTGAAGGCGTCTATGATAGAGGCGCTGTTTTCTTTTTGAGATGGCTATATTGTATTGTAGCAAAGAGGGGGAAGGCAAAATGAAGGCTTATAAGCAAGGAAAGCGGGATGGGCAAGATCCCCATTTTTGGCTGGGAGATAAGGCGTTTTACGAGGTGGAGCTTTCCGCCGCGGAAGCAGCGATTATTCAAAAAGAGGCGCTGTACGATCAATACTATATCTTGTACGAGTGGGATTTTGAAAGCCATGCTGAAAACGACGGCGGTATAGATGCGTGGGATTTTGGCGAAGAGAAAATTGCCATCACCCCCGAGCAGTGCATTTTGCAGAACGGCGAGGTCATTGGTTTTTATTCTCGAAAGCGGATTTTTCTGCTTGATGGCGGCGCAAGCTATGCGGGCGGTCGCGGCGCAGAGAATATCGGTGGCTGGGGCGAAGTTTCCTCTTCAACGAGCTACACCTTAAAAAAGAAAGAAAAATAACGCAAAAACCCGCAAAAAAGGGAAAAGGCTGGCAGAAAAATCTGCCAGCCTTCTTTTTTACGCTACCGCGTCCAAAGGGAGACGCTTTTCGATGGCGTCAGTCAACTTCCTTTCCAAGATAGTCAAGCCGCGAATCATGCGCTTGAATAAATTGCAAAGGATCCCCAGGATAAACACGCCAAACCCCGCCTTTACCTCCGCGATAAAAGCTTCGTTTTCCATAAAACTTCTCCTTGTTTTGTATTCGGCAACGCCCGTCGGGACGCTTTTGCGTTGGGTAGGCTAAGTATACCACACCAAAACGGAATGTCAAGCGTGTACTGCCACTTTTTTGCTATTTTTTTATAAAAAAATGCAAAGGGCGCTGAAAGCGGAAGAAAAGCCCCTTGACAAACCGAACAAAATTTCGTATAATAGAAAGGCTATGGGATAGCAATCGGTCGGGGTTTTGGTAAAAAAATCGTCCACCCGATAAAACGAACACTGCGCGAGGAAAGGATATGATTATCTTAGGGTTGGATCCGGGGCTGGCAACGCTGGGCTACGGCGTGATCCGTAAAGACGAATACGGCAGATGCGAAGTGCTGGACTACGGCGTGGTCACTACGCCCAAGGAGGAGAGCCTGCCAACCCGCTTGGTGCTGTTAGAGGACGGGGTCAACCAAATTTTAAAAAAGCATCGCCCAGACCAAATTGCGATGGAAGAGCTGTTCTTTTCTAAGAACATCACCACGGGCATTGCGGTGGCGCATGCCAGAGGGGTGGCGCTGCTTGCCTGCGTGAAATACTGCCCGTATCTTTTCGAATACACGCCCATGCAAATCAAGCAGGCGTTGACGGGCTACGGCAGGGCGGAAAAGGCGCAGATCCAGCAGGTTGTCACCACCATGCTACGTTTAGGAAAAATCCCCAAGCCCGACGACGCGGCAGACGCGCTTGCTATCGCGCTCTGTCACGCTACGGTCAGCCGTTTTGGCAGCTTGTTCAAGGTGGACAATATGACAAGGACTAAGGGGAACAACACCGCTGCGGGCAGCGCGTTTCAAAAGCTATTAAAGGAAGAGGCGCAAAAGGCGGATAAAAAAGAAAAAGCGAAAGCCGCCAAAGGGGCAACTGCTGCCAAGAAAACGGCTACGGTGACGGCGAAAAAGCCGACCCCCGCGGGTGCGATTTCTTCGTTAAAGCAGGGGGCGAGTGTGAAAAAGACGGGGGCAGGTACGCTTTCAAAGCAGCAACCGCAGCTGAATACTGCGGCAGAGATTGCAAGGAAGATCGCCGCGCAAATGCAAGATTCGGGCGAAAAAGGCGAAAAGGACGAAAAGTGAGGTAAACAATGATAGCATACGTACGCGGTAAGGTGCTAGCAACCACGGAAGAAACGATGATTGTTGACGTCAACGGTTTGGGCTACGAGGTTTTTTGTTCTTCGGGGGCGTTTGCAAAGGCGAACGTTGGCGAATATGTCGAGCTGCATACCTATTTGCAGGTCAAGGAGGACGGCGTCACGCTGTTCGGTTTTGAAAGTGTAAAGGAAAAAGAGCTGTTTTTAAAGCTAATTTCAGTATCTGGGGTAGGTCCAAAGCTGGGGATCAGCGTGCTTTCGGGTATGAGTGGTGAAGATTTTGCTACGGCAATCGCCACCGCAGACGCAAAGCGTCTGGCGGGTGTAAAGGGCTTAGGTAAGAAGACGGCGGAGAAGATCATCTTAGAGCTGCACGGTAAAATTTCCGCGGGCGAGATCATGCAGGCAAGCGGCGACGATCTGCCCAAAGCTGCCAAGCAGGCGGTAGAAAAACTCTCTCCGATGGAAGAGGACGCGGTGGCGGCGTTGCAGGGCTTGGGCTTTACCCGCGCGGAGAGCTTGCAGGCGGTGAGAAAGGCAAAAGAGCAGGGCGCAACCACCACAGAGGACATCATTATGCGGGCATTGCAGGGCGCGCTGTAAGACGAGGATAGGATATGTTTGAGGAAGAATTTGAGGGGTTTGACGTTGGCGGCAGCGAGCTGATCACCTCCACGAAAACGGAATACGACGCGGAAGAAAACGTCCTTCGACCTAAAACCATGGCGGATTACGTCGGGCAGCAAAAGGTCAAGGACAATTTAAGCGTATACATCACGGCGGCTCGGGCGAGAGGCGAGGCGCTCGATCACGTACTTTTATACGGTCCTCCGGGGCTTGGTAAAACGACCTTGGCGCATATTATTGCGGCGGAAATGGGGGTTTCGATCAAGCTGACCAGCGGGCCTGCCATCGAACGCAGCGGCGACCTTGCAGCGATCCTTACCAACCTCAACGAGGGGGACGTGCTATTCATTGACGAAATCCATCGTTTAAACCGTTCGGTGGAAGAAATTTTGTATTCGGCGATGGAGGATTACGTGCTGGATATCATCGTCGGCAAAGGACCTTCGGCAAGAAACATTCGTTTTCCACTGAAGAAATTTACGTTGATCGGCGCGACGACGCGGGCGGGTATGCTGGCTGCGCCCTTGCGTGATCGTTTCGGGATCATCAACCGTTTGGAAATGTACAGCCCAGAGGAGCTTACGCAGATCGTCAACCGTTCTGCTTTAGCGCTAGGGATTGCCATGCAGCCCGATGCGGCGGCAGAGATTGCGCGGCGTAGCCGCGGTACTCCCCGTATCGCAAATCGCTTGCTGAAAAGGGTACGAGATTTTTCCGTGGTCAAGGGCAGCGATGCGGTTTCGCGCGCAGACGCTCGTTTTGCCTTAGAGCGTTTGGAAATCGACGAGCTGGGTTTGGACGGTACGGACAGAAACCTGCTTTCGGCGCTCATTGAAAAATTCGGAGGCGGACCAGCTGGACTGGAAACCTTGGCGGCGACGACGGGCGAGGACGCAAACACAATCGAGGACGTTTACGAACCCTATCTTTTACAGCTTGGGTTTATAGCGCGCACGCCGCGGGGGCGTATTTGCTTAAAAGACGGCTACAAGCACATGGGCATGAAACCCAGCGTCAAGGCGCAGCGGCAAATGAGCCTGTTTGAAGATGAAAACGATTGATAAACAGTTGACAATGGAAAAGGTGCAATACAAAAAGAGTGATTTTTATTACGATCTGCCCGAGGAGCAGATTGCGCAAACGCCTGTTTATCCCAGGGACAGTTCTCGTCTGCTTGTTTACGATACGAAGACGAAAAAGGTCACGGATCGGGTATTTCGAGATATTGAAGAATACCTGCAGGCGGGCGACGTGTTGGTTTTGAACAACACCAAGGTCATTCCTGCGCGTATGTTTGCGACGACGGCGCACGGCGGCAAAGTAGAGGTGCTGCTGTTAAAACGCAAGGATATTGACACGTGGGAAGTTTTAATGCGCCCTGGGAAAAAGGGTAAAATCGGCGTGGAAATGACCGTTTGCGACGGGCTGTCTTTTACGGTTAAGGACGTCACGGACAGCGGTGAAAGGATCATCGAATTTCACTACCAAGGGGTATTCGAGGATATCTTGGATAAAGTAGGCGCGATGCCTTTACCGCCGTACATCAAGGAAAAGCTTTTGGATAAGCAGCGGTATAACACCGTCTATTCCAAGGTGGACGGTTCGGCGGCTGCGCCGACGGCGGGCTTACATTTTACCCCCGAGCTATTGGATCGGATCAAAGCCAAGGGTGTAGAGGTGGCAGAGGTACTGCTGCACGTTGGCTTGGGGACGTTTCGTCCGGTCAGCGAGGAAATCATCACCGACCACAAAATGCACTCGGAATATTACGAGGTAAGCGAAAGTGCGGCGGAAACGGTGAATAGGGCAAAAAGAGAGGGGCGGCGGGTCATTGCCGTAGGCACGACCTCGGTACGCACCTTAGAGAGTGTAGCCGACGAAAACGGATATTTGCGCCCGTGCAGTGGAAACACCGAAATTTTCCTTTATCCGCCCTACAAAATGAAATGCGTAGACGGATTGATTACCAACTTTCATCTACCCGAAAGCACGCTGATCATGCTGGTAGCGTGTTTGACGGGGCGGGAAGAAATCCTTTCCGTGTACGAATATGCGGTGAGAAGCAAGTACCGTTTTTTCTCCTTCGGCGACGCCTGTTTGATTGTATAACGCGTCGAAATACTGCGTTGACGCTCGCTCACGTACTACTCGGTACGCTCGTTCGCGTCGCCTTGTCTTTCTCGGTTCTACAACCAAACCATATCGCTCTATCCTGTTTCCCGTAAAACTCGGGGACGCCTGCCTATTCTTATAAACGGCGCATCTCGGCGTTGCGGCTCGGTCGTGTATTATCGATACACGTCCTCGCCGCGCCTTGAACGGCTCGATTTTAAAACCAAACATTATCGCTTAGCCTTGCTTTTCGTAATTTTTCGGGTCTATTTTTATAATGTATAGCACACCTCATTCGTCTTGACATCGTCAAGACACCTTCCCCTCAAGGGGAAGGCAAGAGAGAAAGTGAAAGGCAACGGTAAAGATATAGAAGAAATAAAAAATCCAAAACCCAGCCTTCCCCATTAGGGGAGCGTGACAACGCGGATAATGGAAAAGAGGTTCCCCTCCCTTGCCTTCCCCATTAGGGAAGTGTGACAACGCGGAGAATAGAAAAGAGGTTTCCCTCCCTTGCCTTCCCCTTGAGGGGAAGGTGTCAACGTAGTTGACGGATGAGGTGGAAAACAAAGAAATAGCAGTATGAATCATTTACAAAACGCAAGCCTTACAAAAAACGCACAAAACTTAAGAAAAAGAATGACCAAAGAGGAGCGAAAACTTTGGTACACTTTTTTGAAAAAATTGCAGTGCGTTGTGAAAAGACAAAAGGTGATCGGATGCTATATCGTTGATTTTTGCATTGACAGTGTAAAAATCGTAATTGAAGTAGACGGTTCTCAGCACTATCTAAAAAAGGGCGAAAAAGCAGATGAAATCAGGGATGGGTATTTGCGAGAAAAAGGCTATCGAATCTTGCGTTTTAGTAATTTAGAGATCAACAGTAATTTTTCAGCCGTTTGCGACGAAATAGAAAAAATGCTAACCTTACCTTAAGCGGTTAGCAAAGGAGGACGTGTGTCCGAAAAAGTATATGTAAAAACCCCGGAAGAATATCTGGCGGCGTATCACAACAGAATGACGCATGTCTTCCTTTATTACGAGGGGGACAAAGAAGAACTGCCCGTCTACCTCGCGCAAAAAAGCGCAGAGGGCGATCCCTATGCAATGTATTTATACAGCTGTCATTTTTTCCGTTTGTCTGCGGAGCATTACATCAAAAAAATCCATGACCGTACCCTTGGCAAAGATGAGTACGGTCCGAAAGGCTTTGTGTACTTACGGGCGGCGGCGGAGGCGGGCGTGCCCGATGCGATAACGGAGTACGAACAGCGAAAGCAATCCTATACCTATCCGATTTACACGCGTGCCTTGCCGGAATGGAACCCCTATAACGATTACATCAACGAAAAACTGTGCTACGAACAAGCTCAAAAAGAGAAAAACACAAAGGCAATGCCTCTGGATTACAACGACTATATCAACCAAAAAATGCAGAAACTTGCGGCGGAAAAGGCGATGAAGAAAGGGCAAACGCAGCCCTCTATTCCCGCAGCGGCGACGAAACCTGCCGCGCCTAAGCCTACGCCGGCAGCAACCAAATCTGCTGCGCCCAAGCCCATGGCGGCGGTGAAAAAACAGACCCCGACCACGCAAAAAGAGGCGGATAAAGCTAAGGCTGCCCCTACGACGGAAAAGGAGAAACCGAACTATACCCCTGAGCAGCTGTATAATATGGGGGTAGCCTTATATCGGGGCGAAGGAGTAAAACAGGATTACGAAAA
>JAZURU010000143.1:0-9349 GCA_045606365.1 Candidatus Scatosoma sp.
CGGGCGAACGCTTTGACGAGTGGTGGCGATTAAGAACGGGAGAGGCGAAGATTGCCATCGGCGCAAGAAGCGCCGTATTCGCGCCCTTAGAGGATTTGGGCGTGATCATCGTGGACGAAGAACACGACGGCAGCTATTCCAGTGAAACCGCGCCTAGATACAATACCTTCGATATTGCCTACCTGCGCGCCAAAAAGAACGGCTGCAAGCTGGTCTTGGGCAGCGCGACCCCCAGCGTGGAAACGTACAAGCGGGCTTTGGAGGGGGAATTTGGGCTAATTCGCTTAACCGAGCGCATCAACAAAAAACCGATGCCGTATATCCAAATCGTCGATATGCGAAAAGAGGTGCGGCGGGGGAATAACTCGGCGTTTTCCTCGGCGCTGAAAGAGGAACTGGAAAACACCCTTTCCACAGGCAACCAAGCCATTTTGTTCTTAAACCGCAGAGGGTATTCCCAGACGGTGATCTGTAAGGAGTGCGGCTACGTGGCAAAATGCAAGGCGTGCGACGTTTCGCTGACCTATCACCGCGATGAGGACTGCCTCAAATGCCATTATTGCGGCACGAGGTACAATATGCTTTCGGGATGCCCGGATTGCGGATCGAAAAAGCTTTCGTACGCGGGCACGGGTACGCAACGAGTGGTGGAGGAGCTGAAAAAGCTGTATCCCGCCGCGCGCATTTTGCGTATGGACAACGATACCACCAGCGGCAAAGAGGGGCATTACAAGATCTTAAAGGAATTTGGGGAAAAGAAAGCGGATATTTTGGTTGGCACGCAGATGATTGCCAAGGGGCACGATTTCCCCGCGGTCACTCTGGTGGGGATTTTGGACGCGGACATGAGCCTGCATTTCAACGATTACCGCAGCGCTGAGCGCACCTTTCAGCTTATCACGCAGGTGGCGGGCAGAAGTGGGCGCGCCGAGGAGCAGGGCAGGGTGGTCTTACAGACCTTTTCCCCGGAAAACGACGTGCTGCGTTTTGCATGCGATTACGATTTCGAGGGCTTTTACGGCATGGAGGTATCCATGCGCGAGGGGGCAGCGTTCCCGCCCTTTTCCAAAATCGTACGGGTGCTGGTTTCGGGCGAGGACAACAAAAAGACGCTGGACGTTTTAAAGACGGTGTACTTTGCCTTGGAAAATATCTATCAAAACAATCAGGAAAAATTCCTCTTCTTCAACAAGATGGCTGCGCCGATCAAACGGATTGAAAACAAGTACCGTTATCAGGTGCTGATGCGGCTGACAGACGGGGCGTTGCTGCCGAAGATTTACGAGGCGTGCATGGAGGCGCGCAGCCGTGACGCGTTGATTTCGGTAGAGGAAAACCCCGCGAATTTGAGCTAAAAAATCTGCCGCAGGCAGTATGTAATTCACAGTAAGTGGTAGGGCATCATTTGCGTTGCAAATGTATGTAATGCACAAAGTGCATAGATAAAGGAGTAAACAATGGCTGTTAAACAAGTGATACAGGTCGGCGATCCCGTCCTGAGAAAGAAATGTGAACCGATTACGGCGTTTGACGAAACGCTTTGGGCGATTTTGGACGATATGCGCGACACCGTGAAGGCGGAGAACGGAGCAGGGCTTGCCGCGCCGCAAATCGGGCTTTCCATGCGTATGGCGGTGGTGGACGTCGAGGAGGGATACTTCGAATTTATCAACCCCGTCATTCATTCGCAAAAGGGAGAACAAGAGGGCTGGGAGGGCTGCCTTTCCGTGCGCGGAAAAAGCGGCGTAGTCAACCGCCCGATGAAGGTGAAAATTGCCTATCAGGACAGAAACGGCGAAAGAAAAACGCTGCAAGCCAAGGGCTTTTTCGCCCGCGCAATCTGCCATGAATTTGACCATTTAGACGGCGTTTTGTATATCGACAAGGCAAGCCATTTGGAAGAAGAAAAATAAGCGAGGCGTATATGAAAATCGTATTTGCAGGAACGCCTGAATTTGCGGTAAAGCCGCTTGCGGAAATCGTTGCCGGCGGATTTACCGTCGTTGGCGTAATCACGCAAGAGGATAAGCCGCAGGGAAGAAAGGGGATCCTTACCCCGCCGCCCGTCAAAACCAAGGCGATCGAGCTGGGCTTGCCCGTATTGCAGCCCCGCAAGATCCGCGAGGAGGTGGAGGCGGTAAAAGGGCTGGGCGGCGATTTGCTTGTCACCTGTGCGTACGGGCAGATCCTTACCCAAGAGGTGTTGGACGCTTTCCCGATGGGGGTGTGGAACATTCATGCAGGGCTGTTGCCCGCCTATCGCGGTGCGTCCCCCATTCAAAGCTGTATTTTAAACGGGGAAACCAAGACGGGCGTATCCATCATGAAAACGGTGCTGGGGTTGGATCAAGGCGACATTTTGACGGTGACAACCACTGAAATTTCGCCCACCGAAACGTATGGGGAGCTTTCCGATCGTCTGTCCGCGTTGTCCGCGCCGTTGATTGTGGAGGCATTAAAGCTTTTGGAAAGCGGCAATTACGTCCTCACGCCGCAAGGGGAGGAGGGCGTAGGCATTTACCGCAAGATTGAAAAAGAGCAGGTTAAAATTGATTTTTCGCGTTCTGTAAAACAGATTGTGAATCTTGTACGGGCGGCGAATCCTGCCCCTGTGGCGTACACCGCTTTTTCAGGCGGAAACTTGAACGTCTATCTTGCCGAGGCTGCGCCCATGCAGGCGGAATACGAGGGGGCAACTGTCGGCGAGGTGGTTTGCGACCAGCCGAAAAAAGGCTTGATCGTGCGCTGCGGCGACGGCGTTGTCAAGCTGGCGGAGGTGCAGGCTGCGGGCGGCAAACGCATGAAAGGCAGCGACTTTTTAAACGGTAAAAAGATCACCAAGGGCGAGGTGCTTTCATGTTGAGCAACCCTTTATACGATCCCTTTCAAATTTTGACGAAGGTATATTCGGACGGGGCGCATTTAAAGCAGGCGATCGCCGATACTTACATCGAAGAGCTTAGTAGAGGCAGAACGGTGAAGATCGTGTACGGCGTTTTGGAAAACGATCTTTGGCTGGACTACGCCATTAAGTTTTACGCCCCCAAATCCCCCAAGCTTGCGGTGCGGATCCTGTTGAAAATTTCCCTATATATGCTGCTGTTTATGGACAAGCAGAAATACATGGTGACCGACTGCGCCGTCAGCCTTTGCAAAAAGCTGGGCAAAGGGGGTGTGTCGGGCTTTGTCAACGCATTTTTGCGCCGATTCGACCGTGCGGCGGTGGACGAGGCGTTGCAAAAGGAAAAGGAGGGGGAGACAATTTTGCTTTCCTATCCCGCGTATGCCTACAAATGGCTGCGCGCCGAGTACGGCAATCGGGCAAAAGCCATTGCAAAAGCGGCGTCCGCAGGGGTTTCCGTGCGTTTTAAAGAGGAAAAAATACCCGAAAAATACGCCAAAAAACCGTGCATAAATACCCCTTTTGCAGGAAATTTTATCTTTGAACATTTCGTCCGTGACGAGGGATATGACGAGGGGGAATACACCTTTCAATCGGTGGGCAGCATTGCCATTTGCGACGTGGTTTCCCCTTGCGAAAACTTGTTGGACGCCTGCGCTGCGCCTGGCGGAAAATCGGTGTTATTGTCTGAAAAATGCGGGCAGGTGACCTCGTTCGAGTTGCACAGCCACCGCGTGGCGCTGATCGAAAGCTACAAAAAAAGAATGGGCAGGGAAAACGTTGTGGCGTTGCAAAAAGACAGCTCGGTATTCGACCCCGCCTATGCGGAAAAATTTGACGGAGTGCTTTGCGACGTGCCTTGTTCGGGCTTTGGCACGGTGAGCGAAAACCCCGACGTCAAGCTCTTTCGCAAGGAGCAGGATTTTGCCTCTTTGCAAAAAACGCAGCGGGCGATTTTGGAAACGTGCTGCCGATACGTGAAAAAAGGCGGGGCGCTGTATTATTCAACCTGTTCGCTGCTTGAAAGGGAAAACGACGGTATCGTTGAGGCGTTTTTGCGCGCTCACCCCGAATTTACGGTGGAGAGTATTGGCAGTCCGCTTGCCCACGAGAAGAAAGAATACGGGTTGCAGTTTCTGCCCGATACGGCGTATGGCGCAGGCTTCTATGTTGCCAAGTTAAAACGCATATAGCACGGCAGCTTAACCAAAGCAGAACCTGCCATTACTCATGTACGTCCGTGTGCGTTCCGTCGGGCAAAACCTGCATTTTGCGGCAATCTACCGCACTCTCTGCGTTTTAACGGTCTTTGGTTATGCGTAAGTGGTAATCGTTTTGGAGTAAGTTGGAACAAGTATGAAAAAGATTATACAAGATTTATCCTATGCGGAGCTGGAAGAACTGGTTTTAGCTCTGGGAGAAAAAAAATTCCGCGCAAAGCAGCTGTACGAGGGCTTGATGCAGGGGAAAAATATCGAGGAGATTACTTCGCTTTCCAAGGCTCTGAAAGAAAAGCTGTTGGAGGAATACGAGGGGCAGACCGTGCGCGTGAAAGAGGTGTTTCATTCCGCTGACGGCACGGAAAAATATCTGTTCGAATTTGCCGACGGCAACCTTGTGGAAGGGGTTTTGATGAAATATAAATACGGCTATACGCAGTGCGTTTCCACGCAAGTGGGCTGCCGTATGGGCTGTACCTTTTGCGCTTCGACCTTAAACGGCTTGATCCGCAATTTGAGCGCGGGGGAGATTTTGTCCCAAATCCTTTTGGTAAACGCGCTGCATAAATCGGACGTAAAATCGGGGCAGGGGGCGCAGGCGCGCGCCGTCACCAACGTGGTGCTGATGGGCAGCGGCGAACCGCTGGACAATTACGCCGAGGTGGTGCGCTTTTTACGCAACGTCACCGCTGAGGGCGGGGTGCAGATCAGCGCGCGGAACATTTCCCTTTCCACCTGCGGAATCGTGCCGAAAATGTACGCCCTTGCGGACGAGGGAATCCCGTTAAATCTGACCGTTTCCCTGCACGCAACGGACGACGAAACGCGTGCAAGAGTGATGCCCGTTGCCAAAGCGTATAAAATTTCGGATATTTTAAAGGCGTGTAAATATTACTTTCAAAAGACGGGCAGACGGTACTATTTTGAGTACACCCTCATCGATGGGGAAAATTGCGATGAACAGCACGCCAAGGCGCTGGTAGAGCTTTTAAAAGGCTTGCCCTGCCACGTCAACTTGATTCGCTTGAACGAGGTCAAGGAAAGAACGCTGAAGGCTACCTCAGACAAGGCGGCGTACCGTTTTTTGGGTATGCTGGAAAAAGGCGGACTTTCCGCTACGCTGCGCCGCCAAATCGGCGTGGACATCGGTGGTGCGTGCGGACAGCTGCGCGCAAGCTATTTAGAAAAACAAGAATAGGAGTTTACAAATGAAAAACGTGCAAATTGCTCCCAGTATCTTATCGGCGGATTTTGCAAAAATGGGCGAGGAAGTACGCAGCATGCAGGCGTGCGGCGCAGACGTAATCCATTACGACGTCATGGACGGGGTGTTTGTCAACAACATTACGTTCGGGCTGAAAATGTTGGAGGATATTCGTCCTTACACAAGTTTGCCGATTGACGTGCACTTGATGATCGTTCAGCCGGAAAAGTACGTTGAACGCTTTGCAAAAGCGGGTGCGGATATCATCACCGTGCATTATGAGGCGTGCAAGGAAAATTTAAAGGAAGTGTTAGAGCTGATTAAAAGCACGGGCGTTAAGTGCGGCGCGGTTATCAATCCCGATACCCCTGTGGAAAAGATCAGGGACGTCATTCCCCTTTGTGATATGGTGCTGGTGATGAGCGTGTTTCCCGGCTTTGGCGGGCAAAAATTCATTCCGTCGTCGCTGGATAAATTGCGTGAAATTCGGGCGATTATCGAGGCGAGTGGGAAAGACATCGATTTAGAGATTGACGGCGGAATTACCGCCGAAAACGTGGGGCTTGCCAAGGCTGCGGGGGCGAACGTGATCGTTGCGGGCAGCGCGATTTTTAAGGCGGCAGACCGCGCGGCAATGATTGCTAAATTAAAAGAATAACCGCGGACATCCGCAGGGGAGGAGGAGATCCTCCCGTTCTTTTTGTGAAAATAAGACGTTAGAGAGAAGAAAGGAGTTTTTAACATGGTGAATGAAAGGTCGAAGGCGCATTTCACCGAAGGTAAAATTTTTTCAAAGTTGCTGCTTTTTGTGTTGCCGATTATGGCAACCAACCTTTTGCAGATGTTTTATAACGCTGCCGATATGATGGTGGTCAGCTTATCCCACGAAGAAAACGCCGTCGGGGCGATCGGTACGACTTCGTCGTTTATCCACTTGGTGGTCAATCTGTTCATCGGCTTTTCGGTGGGAGCAAACGTGGTGGTTGCCCGTGCTATCGGCGCAAACAACCGTGAAGAGGCGCAAAAAGCGGTGCATACGTCGCTGATTATGGCACTCCTCTTTGGGGTCGTCGGCGGCGTGATTGGGCTGGCGATTTCTCGCTTGGTCTTGCAGACAATGGGGAATACGGGCAACCTTTTAGAGCTTGCTGTTCGATATACCTACATCTATTTTGCCGGCGTGCCTTTTTTGGCGATGACCAATTATTTAAGCGCTATTTTTCGCGCAAAAGGGGACGCAAAAACGCCGCTGATCGTGCTTTCCCTGTCGGGGATTGCAAACGTTGTTTTGAACTTGTTTTTCGTGCTGGTGCTCAAGATGTCGGTGGAGGGGGTTGCCATCGCTACGGCGGCGGCAAACGCGCTGTCCTTCGTGTTGCTGCTGTTAAAGCTGAAAAAGGACCAGGATTTCACCACCTTTTCCTTTGCACAGCTGCGGATGGACAAAAGCTCGTTTTATGAGATTGTGCGGATCGGCTTGCCGGCAGGGGTGCAAGGAGCGCTGTTTTCCATTTCGAACATTCTCATTCAATCCTCGGTCGTGTCGGTGAACAACGCCGTTGTGCCGCCTGGTACACAGTACCAACCGATCGTCAACGGCAACGCTGCTTCGGCGAATTTAGAGGGATTTGTGTATACGGCAATGAACGCCGTACACCAAGGCGCCGTCACCTTTACGGGGCAAAATATGGGGGCGGACAAGCCTGAACGGGTCAAGCCGATTTTGTATAATTGTTTCCTTTTGACAATGATCATCGGGGTGGTGATGTCGGCGACGGTATTGCTGCTGAAAACCCCGCTTTTAGGGCTGTATGGGGTCAAGGGCGGCGAGGACGGCAGTTTGGAGCAAATCGCCCTCGATGCGGCGAGCTTGCGCCTTTGGATGATCTGCGCGCCGTATTTTCTTTGTGGCTTGATGGACGATTGTTCGGGGGTGCTGCGCGGGCTGGGAAAATCCCTTTTATCCACGGTGATTTCCTTGGTGGGCTCTTGCCTGTTGCGGGTGGTTTGGCTGCTGACGGCGTTTCCGCTGAACCCGACCTTGGAAATGATTTTTATCTGCTATCCCGTCACTTGGGTTATGACGGCGTTGACCAGCTTTATTGTGATACAGATCTTGCTAAAAGGGCTGCTTTTAGACAAGCAAAAAAGGCTTGGCGAAGTAAGACCAACCTAAATCAGGTTTTGTCTGTATACGAAAAAAGGGCTGTGCCCATACTGGGTACAGCCTGTTTTTTTCTTGATGATTGTGTTTGGAAAGCTTACGCTCTGTCTGCCTTTTTAAGACATCTCGTGCATACGTAGCCGGTCGTTTCCTTGCCGTTTTCAACGTAGGATACCTTCTGAACGTTTGCCTTGAAGGTTCTTCTCGTTTTACGGTTAGAATGGCTGACGTTGTTGCCGCTGGTTTGACCCTTACCGCAAATGCTGCATACTCTGGACATATTAACACCTCCGAATTTTGAGATAAATTTTCTTGCGTATCTTTATTGGAAAGGCGCCCGCGTATACATAGGCGCAATACAAGCATTAATAATATAGCATTTTTGAAAATAAAAAGCAATTGATTTTATAGCCGAAAAAATAAAAAATATAAAAAATATTTGCAAATTTTAGAAAAGTACTTGCCAAATACAGGCAAATGGTGTAAAATAAGAGGGAACTTGGAGAACGATTATGTCAGTAAACACAAGCAATGCATACGGCAAAATATCTATTTCCGACCTTGCAATCGCCAAGGTTGCTTCGCATACCGCAATGGAATGTTATGGGATTGTGGAGATGGTATCCCGCCGTTTTACAGACAGCCTTGCCGAGCTTTTGAAAAAGGATACGGGCGGCAAGGGGATTAAAGTGACAACTTCCGGCAACCGCATTTACGTGGACGTTTATGTCATCGTCAAATACGGCGTGTCGATCAATGCCGTGGCGGAATCCTTAAAAGAGGCCGTCAAATACAAAGTGGAGAGGTTTACGGGGATGATTGTAAACACCGTCAACGTAAACGTCATCGGGGTAAAACTGTAATTTGTGTAGCAGGGTGAAAACCTTGCGATTTTTCCGTGCTATCCTTTTTGAATTACAGCCCATTAAAAAAATAAGGAGCATTCAATTTTTATTATGCATAAAACGATAAGCAGCACCGAGCTGAGAAAAATGATATATACGGGCGCTAAAATGCTTGAAAACAACCGCGCAAAGGTGGACGCGCTGAACGTATTCCCCGTTCCCGACGGCGATACGGGTACGAATATGTCGCTGACGATGCAATCGGCTGTGCGCGAGCTGACCGCTTGCAACTCCAATTCCTTTGCCGAAATCTGTGAAAGCGTTTCTAAGGGCGCTTTGAAGGGTGCAAGAGGGAACTCTGGCGTTATCCTTTCCCAGATCCTGCGCGGGATCTGTTCCGTCCTTCGTTCCTGCACGGACGGCATCGACGTAAAAACCTTTGTCAAGGCTTTGGAGGCTGGTACGAAGGTGGCGTACGGCGCGGTATCCGTACCCAAGGAAGGTACGATTCTTACCGTCGTTAGAATGATGAGTGAACACGCCGCAAAGGTGGGTTCGAAAAAGAAGAATTTTGAGGATTTCTTTGCGGAAATCGTGGCGGCGGGCGATAAGGCGCTCTCCTTGACCCCCGAAATGCTCCCCGTCCTGAAAAAAGCGGGCGTTGTGGACAGCGGCGGTATGGGCTTGATGACCGTGATCAAGGGCTTTGCCTGCGTTTTGACAGGCGAAGAGGTTGCCGACGCACCCGTAGAATCGGAGGAAACCACCGCAAACGATTTTGGGGATAACTCCGATATCATCAACATGGACCTTGGCGAGATCGAGTTTGCTTATTGCACCGAATTTTTCGTAATCAATCTCAAAAAGAGCACGACGCTTTCGGATATCGACCGCTTGAAGGAACGCTTGATGCGCCTTGGCGACAGCGTAATTTGTATCGGCGATTTAGAGCTGGTAAAGGTACACGTACACACCAACCAGCCGGGCAAGGCGTTGACCTACGCCTTGGAGCTG
>JAZURU010000144.1:0-2897 GCA_045606365.1 Candidatus Scatosoma sp.
GACCGCTTGAAGGAACGCTTGATGCGCCTTGGCGACAGCGTAATTTGTATCGGCGATTTAGAGCTGGTAAAGGTACACGTACACACCAACCAGCCGGGCAAGGCGTTGACCTACGCCTTGGAGCTGGGTGAGCTGGACAGACCGAAAATTGAGAACATGTTGGAACAAAACCGCCAGCTGAAAGCAAAATTAGAGGCGGAAAAGAAGGAAATGGGCATGCTTGCCATCTGCGCAGGCGCAGGCCTTGCGGATATCTTTAAGGATCTGGGGGTAGATCGTGTGCTGGAAGGCGGACAGACGATGAATCCTTCCGCCAGCGATATTGCTTCCGCGGCGCAAAAGATCAATGCAGAGCATATCTTCGTATTCCCCAACAACAAAAACATCACTTTGGCGGCAGAGCAGGCAAAGGCGTTGGTCGAAAACCGCATTCTGCACGTCATTCCTACCAAAAACGTACCGCAGGGCTTTGCGGCGGCGCTGGAATTTGACCCCGAAGCCACGGCAGAGGAAAACAAGATCAATATGCTCCACGCCTTGGATAACGTGAAAGCAGGTCAGGTCACCCATGCGGTTCGCAATGCAACCATCGACGGCAGAGCGATTAAGGAAGGGGACATCATCGGCTTGGACGACAAGAAGATTTTGGCAAAATCCAAGGATATCGATGACGCGGTGCTGCGCTTGATTGCGAAGATGAAAGAGGATTCCCATCAGGTCATCACGCTGTATTACGGCGAGGACGTCAAGGAAGAGGATGCAGAGGCGCTGTGCGCGAAAATCGCGGAGGCGTATCCCGATTGCGACGTCGATTTCCACAGCGGTGGACAGCCTGTCTATTACTACGTGCTCTCTATGGAGTAATGTATAATTATTCACAAAATTAAATTTTATTCACAAAGGCAGGTTGCAGCAAGCGCTGCTTCCTGCCTTGTCTTTATAGGAAAAGGGGCAAACGATGAAGCTTTCGGCATTGAAAAGTATCGGCGAAAAAAGGGAAAAGGAATTTTCCGCGCTGGGGGTGAACAGCGCGGAGGATTTGGCGCGCTATTTTCCGCGTGCCTATTTGGACCTGACCAACCGTTCCTCTTTAAAGGACGCCTATCACAACGACGTTGTGTTGATCGTTGCTGAGGTGAATCGGGTGCAGGCAAACACCTTTTCGCGCGTAAAAACGGTGCGCGCGTATTGCAATCAAGGGGGGTATCCGTTTACCATCGTTTGGTTTAACCAGCCGTACGTTGCAGCAAAGCTGCAACCGGGCGAATATTTGTTTTACGGGCGGGTCAGAAACGAATTTGGACAGCGGACGCTGGTGAATCCTACCTACGAGCCCTTGGATAAAAACGAGCATTTAAAGGGCATCGTACCCGTGTACCGTTTGAAGGGAAAGCTGACGCAAAAGGTGGTGCGCCGCGCGGTGCAAGAAGCCTTAAAGAAGGTGAATATTGACAGCTTGATTCCCTATCCTTTGCAAAAAAAGTATGCGCTTTCTTCCTTGGCGCGGGCGTTTTTTGAAATTCATAATCCCTCTTCCGAGGGGGCAAAGGACGCTGCGGCAGAACGAATTGCGTTAGAGGAATATTTTATTCTGATTTCCGCTTTTAAAATGATCAAGGGCGGGAAAGAGGATATTAGAACGAATAAATATTCAGTGTCTGCAAAAGAGGTTAAGGAATTTTCCACGCGCTTTGGCTTTACGTTTACCGACGGGCAAAAGCAGGCGGTGAACGAGATTTTTGAAAATTTGTACTCGCCTATGAAGATGAACCGACTGTTGCAAGGGGACGTAGGCAGCGGCAAGACGGCGGTGGCGCTGTGCGGGATCTTCATGGCAGTGAAAAGCGGGTATACGGCGGCGTATCTTTCCCCGACGGAGGTGCTTGCCGAACAAAATTATAAGCTTTTGCAAAAGTACTTTCCCGATTACAAGGTCGGCTACTTGGCGGGCGGCATGACAGCAAAAGAAAAGCGGGAATTAAAAGCGCAGCTGAAGGCGGGCGAAATAGATATCCTTTGCGGTACGCACGCGATTTTGCAAGGGGACGTCGAGATCCCTTCGCTTTCGTTCGTCGTCTGCGACGAGCAACACCGCTTTGGCGTGGCACAGAGAAACGCCCTCAGCGAAAAAGGGGAAAACGCCGACGTTTTGGTAATGTCCGCAACGCCGATTCCCCGTACGCTGTCGCTGATTTTTTACGGGGACTTGGACATCACAACGATTGCGGACAAGCCCAAGGCGCGGCAGAAAATTTCCACCTCCATTATCCCTGAAAGCAAGTACGAGGATATGCTTTTTTACGTCGAGAGAGAGGTGCGCGCAGGTAAGCAGGCGTATTTCGTCTGTTCGAAGATTGAGGACGACGAGGATGGGGAACTCATCAGCGTGAAAGAGCTGCACGAACAGCTGTCTGCGGCGTTGCCCACCGTGCGGTTTGGGTTGCTGCACGGCAAAATGAAAGAAAGGGAAAAGGCGGAGGTTATGACGGCGTTTAAAAACCGAGAGCTGGATTGCTTGGTTTCCACCACGGTCATTGAGGTAGGGGTGGACGTGCCGAACGCGACGATCATGATCATCTATAATGCCGAACGCTTTGGGCTTTCTCAGCTGCACCAGCTGCGCGGACGAGTGGGCAGGGGCAGCGAAAAAAGCTATTGCTTTTTGCTTATGGGCGCGGAAACGGAGAGCGCCAAGGAAAGGCTGCTGACCTTAAAGGGAAATACCGATGGGTTCAAGATTGCCGAAAAGGATTTGCAGATGCGTGGCAGCGGAGATTTTTTTGGTACGCGGCAATCGGGAAAAATGCTGACGGATATCAAAAATTTGCGGTATTCCACCGAGGCGATTTTCTTGGCGAAGCGGCTGTCTGACGAGGCGTTTGAGGGAAATTTCGATA
>JAZURU010000145.1:0-8700 GCA_045606365.1 Candidatus Scatosoma sp.
TACCTGCGGCTTTCGCCTTGTAGAAGAACAAAATTTTCTCGCTATAAAATTGCTTCGCACCCAAAAGGAAGGATTTTGAAATGATTTTTGGTGCGAAGGAAGAAATTATACCATAGTATTATGATGACGACAAGCCATAGAGGCGTTCAAAAGGCGGCTTTTGGGCTGGTTCGGATTATATTGTTTTGGTTATGCTACTATTTTAATATTTTTTTTGCCTTTTGGCAAGTGTTTTTGCCTGCTATTTTATAAAGAAATACAAGGCGGCGCATTTTGCGCCGTCTTGCCTTATATTTCTTTTTTCAAAATACTCTCTCCGGTTGCTGCGCTTTGGTACAAAACGTAAAAGCCGATCTCGGGAGTCAGCGGGGATACAGGTACGAAATACGCCTTGTCCCGAATTTCCTGCGGAGCGTCGTCGGTGGCGGGCACGGCGTAGCATACGTATTTCACCATGCCGCTTTCATAGATCAGCCCTACCAGCTCTTCCGCTTTTCCCGCCTCGCCTTTTACGCGCACCCACTCGCTGGCAGGGTAGGCGTCCGTTAACGTTTCGTCCTCGGGATAGCGAGCAAATAGGGCGCTGAGTTCGCCTTTTATCGATTGATAATATCCGTCCGATTCCGTTCCAAATGCGTGGCGTACGCTTTCGTCATTCGCATTTTCGTCAGCGTCGTGCCGCGGCGGCGTTCCTTGATGCGGATCTCCGCTTTCAAGCGGTGCATCTTCGCCACTTTGTGTAAGGGGGTCGTTTGCATGAGGTGTATTCTCCTGTTCGTAATAATTGTCGTTTGCCACCATTTCGTCGTCATAAATGGGGCGGATTTCTGGATTGGTTGGGGGCAGGTCTGCGTTCACGATGGGCGTATGGTGATTTTCTGCGGTGGAAAATGCTCTGCGTACAAGGGTAAAAATATCGTACGGCAGCGCGCCGCAAACCCCATAGGCGATCGGCGTGGCGGATGCCTTTACAAAACAAAGCACCGCATAAAAACCCTCTGCAATCTGCATGTCCGTGTGCAGGGAAAAGCGGTTTTGTCCATCAAAGGGCAGAAGCTTATACCGCTTTTCGCGGTCGGCAATGACAAGATAGTATTCCCCAGCGGAAATCGGGGCAAGGTTGACGGTGGAAACCTCAATGCCGAGGTTTGCCGCATACTGTTCGGCTTTCACGATACCGGAAAGGGACTTGCCGTCCGCCGAAAAGCCGTTTTTCAGCTGTCGTAAGATACACGTTTTTTTTACGTAGCGCATAATCACGTCCTTTTTAATAGGTTCAATTTCAAGAGTATATTATCACGCTTTTATCACGAAAATATGGCTAAAAAAGTCGATTTTTGCCTACTTTTAAAGGAAATTTTTCTAAAAAATTTTTTTAAAATTGCCGATTGCTATTGATTTTTTACCTTCAATATCGTATAATATAGAAGATATGCAGGAAAAAACACATTGGACAATTTGGGTTTTGCGCGTACTTTTGATCGGGCTGACGCTGGGGATGCTGTGGTTTATCTTCGGCAACGCCTCCGCGGACGGCGTTGCGTCCTCGCAGCAGAGCTATTCGGTGACGGTCAAGGTGCAGGAGGTAGTCGGCGCAATTGCCCCGAACTCCCCCATTGCCACGGCGACGGGCGCAAGCTTTGATTTATTGCACGCGTGCATTCGGGATTTGGCGCATTTTTTGGAATATTTTGCGCTGGCGTTGTGCGCGTTCGGTACATATCTGTCCTTTGTAAAAGAAGGGTCGTGGCGGTTTGCGTATATCTCCCCCTGCTTTGTGTTTTTGACGGTGGCGGCAGATGAGTACGTGCAGACGCTGACCGTAGGCAGAGCCGCGGAATTTGCCGATTTTGCGGTGGATTGCACGGGGGCGTTTTGCGGGATCTGTATCGCCTTGATGATTTTTGCAATCGTGAAATTAGCGACGTACGGAATGAGAAGGAGAAGGGCTTAATGACGGAAAAACCCACGGAAAACCTCATACAAAAGCACGATAAAAAGAGCTTTTTAAAAAGCGCGTTGCTGGGCTTTTTTATTGGCATTGCCGTGATCGTGCCCGGGGTCAGCGGCTCGACAGTGGCAATCATTTTAAAGCTATACGATCAGTTTTTATATGCGGTAGGCAACCTTTTTAAGCGGTTTAAGTTGTGCTTTTTGTTCCTTTTGCCGATTGCAATCGGCGCCGTGGTTGGCTTTCTGCTTGGATTTTTGGCGGTGCAACAACTGTTAGAGCTGATTCCCTTTGCCGTTATCTGTCTGTTTGCAGGCTTGATGGTCGGCTCGTTTCCCGCGGTCAAAGATGAGTTAAACGGCGTAAAGCTGGATACAAAGCGGATTATTTTGTTGGTGGTAGGGGCGTGTATTCCCGTGGCGGTGGGGGTATATTCCTCCGTGATGACCCTGCAAGGGGGGGACGCAATGGGGAATATTTTAAACGCAGACCTGATTTGGCAGATCCTGTTGCCCCTTTTGGTTGGGTTTATTCTGGCGCTCACACAGCTTGTGCCCGGGCTTAGTGCCAGCGCCATTTTGATGGTGGTAGGCTGGTATGCGATGCTGATGCAGAACCTGCATTTTAGCTTGGAAACCCTGCAAAACGTCGATTTGATGGTGGTGGTAATTTCCCTTGCGGTCGGCTTTATCGTAGGGTTTTTCGTGTTTTCCAAGCTGATTTCCGTGGCGTTTGAAAAAGCCAGAGATACCACCTATTCCTTGGTTGTGGGCTTAGCGCTCGGTTCGCTGTTGACGATGTTTTTCAATGCGGAGATTGTAAAGGTCTATGCCGAATGGGCAACAAACGGCGTAAACGTTCTACATTTGATTTTGGGGATCGTGCTTTTGATTCTCGGCGTTGTTGGAGCGTATCTTTTGGTGCGCGTACAGCGTAGACAGGATAAGAAACAGTAAAAAAATACCCGAAAAGTAGTTGCTTTTCGGGTATTCTTTTTTAAAAAGTAGGGGGCAGGTATGCGTTGGATGGAAAATTTCTTGCGAAAATTTCGCAAAACCATGGCGGAGCGTAGCCATACGTGCGACGCCTGCGGCAGCGAAGTGTTTTCCTATCCTAGCCCAAGGCTTTGCAAGGAATGTCTATCTTCTTTGACCTATAACGACGGGTCGTTTTGCGATAAGTGCGGCAGGCCGACGCGCGGCGCAGGCGTTTGCAACGCCTGCAAGGAGCATCCGCCCGCCTTTGAAAGGGCGGCTGCGCCACTTGCGTACTTCGACCGTTCGGCGTTGCTTGTCAATCGCTTTAAAAACGGTAAGCGATATTTATCCTATTATTTTGCCGAGGAAATGGCGAAAGCGCTGGGGCGTTTACCAAAACGCGAATACACGTTGGTGGCGGTGCCATTGACGGCGAACAAGCAAAGGCTTCGGGGCTACAATCAGGCGGAAGAGCTGATAGAGCATTTGGCTGAATTGACAGGCTATGCCGCTAAAATAGGGATTTTGGAAAAGCGCAAGGATAACGAACAAAAGCAGCTTTCCGCCAAAGAACGTAGGGAAAACATCGTTGGCGCGTTTCGAGTTGTGGATCGTAAGTTTTGCAAGGGCAAGGACTTTTTGATCGTTGACGACGTCATGACCTCTGGCGCGACGATTTCCGAGATTGCAAGCATCTTACTGCGCGCGGGCGCAAATTCTGTATGCGCGGTGTGCATTGCCGCCGTGCCCGACCGCGATTACGTTTCCGTGGAAGAAAACGATCAAAGGAACCTTCTTGCCTCGATGTAAAAATCCCACCGTGCTTTCGACATTTTTTCAATGCGCGCATAGTCGCTGGCGGTGTGCAGGATATAATTGTTCCCCAGATAGATGGCAACGTGTCCAACCCGTTCAATGCCCGAAAGGTATTGGCGGGTTTCGTTTGTGAAAAAGATGCAATCCCCCCGTTGTAAATCGTTGGGGTGAACGTACGTTCCTTGCTTGATTTGGGTACGAGTGGTGGTATTCAGGATTTTCCCTGCACCGTGATAATATACGTACTGTACGAGGGAAGAACAATCGAATTTTTGCGCTGTAAAGCCCTTTAAAAAGTTCCCCTTGCCGTCGTGCAGGCGCACTGCGCCATATACGTAGGGGACGCCAATGTGCTTATACGCCTCTGCAATTACCTCCTCGGTCTTTTCGTTTTTCGACAGCGGCAGGGTAAACACCGAGGCATACTCTGTATATATGTATGCCGTTTTGCCCCGATAGTAGGTTTGGTACCAATTGCCGACTTTTCCCGTGATCGCATACATGGTACCCTCTTCTGCCTGCCCTAATATAGAAAAGCTTGTGCCAGCGCCGCTGCGTAAGTTTACTGAATCCGCTTTGCAATAAACGTATTGCTGCGAGGTGGGCTTGGGCGGGGTTTCGGGCAGGACGGTGTCGGTGGTTCCGTTGCCCGAAGAGCTGTCCACGCTGCCGTTTTCGCTGTTATCCGGGGCGGAAATTTGGGTATCGTCCCCACTGATCGGCGGTTGCGGTTGGCTGCAGGCGACCGCGGTGAATAGGCTACAAGCGGCAAGAAACGCCGCCAAAGTAATCTTTGTTTTTTTGAACATAAAACTCCTTTTTTGCTGATAAAATTTCGGCAAAAATTTTCACCGATACTAAAAAGCATAAAGGAAGGTCAGCCCTTTGGCAATAGTCAAGCGTTTCCTGTCTTTCCATAGGCTGCCAAAAGGGATAAAAAATTGCCGCATTTAGGGCGGCGTGGCAGGATTTTCCTTGCAAAAGCAGGTCGGTTGTGCTATAATATAAGAAAATTGAGGACGTTATGAAAAAGATTTTGACTGATTTACATTCGCATACCGCTTTTTCCCCCGACGGCAGGGGTACAATGGAAGAAATGTTGGCTACGGCGTATGCGTTGGGCGTGGGCTATTATGGGCTTTCCGAGCATTTCAACTTTGACATGATCGTCAACGGCATTCCCTTGGAGGGAACGAAGCCGCAAACCCCCGTTGCTCCGTATTTTGAAAAGGCAAGACAGATGCAAAAGGAGTACGAGGGGAGGATGCAGGTGCTGGTGGGCGCAGAGTTTGGATACACCGACACCGCACGCGCGCAACAGATGTACCAGGACTTGGTGGACGCCCATCATCCCGATTTCATCATCCAAAGCGTGCACAACCTTGCCGAAGGTGATTATGCGTATGGGCACGGATACACCGACGCGTCGGGTAAGGTACGCGACAAGCAAGAGGTCTACGAGGAATATTTGGGGCTGGTGCGCCGCAGCTTAGAGGTTTCCCACCCGTATGATATTTTGGGGCACGTCAGCTATTGTACCCGCTATGCGCCGTACGAGGATCGCCGAATGCTGTGGAAGGATTATTCGAAAAGCATAGACGATATTTTGACGGCGGTGATACAAAAGGATAAGATTTTAGAGGTGAACAGCTCGAATAAGCAGGGCCCTGCGTTGACCTTGCCTGACGACGATATTATACAGCGGTATTTCGAGTTGGGCGGCAGAAAGGTTTCCTTTGGTTCCGACGCGCATTTCCCGTCGCGGATCATGGAACACCGTGCAAAAATCATGGACGTTTTACGTGCGATCGGGTTTGACTATTTGACCGTTCCTTGCCGCGGTGAACACATCAAAGTGGAAATTTGATAGGGGTATGTACGCGTTGAATGGTTTTGGTGGGAGGATTTTGATATGTCAGAGCTGGATGTTTTAAAATTTTTAGAAACGTTTGCCGAAGAAGCGGAGCTGGCGGATTTTTCCCCTGAGGAATTGCAAGAGCTGATCGAGCAAATGCACGCGGATGGCGCTCCGCGCCCGATGACTAAAGAAGAATTTAAGGCGAGGTATTTTGCGTTTTACGACGACGTCAAGGATAAGTCTTTAAAAAAGCAGGATTGGTGATGAATAAGTACAAGGTGATCATTTTTGACGCGGACCATACGTTGATTGATTATTTAGAGGACGAAAAGGCGGTGCTTAGGGAGCTGTTGCCGACGCTGGGTATCGTTGCCAGCGAAGAAACGGTTTCTAAATGTGATGATATCAGCAATGAAACTTGGGCAGAGGCGGGCTTGAATGACGTACACACCGAATACATTCAGAAAAATTATCATCGATTGTACGTAGAGCACACGGAGGATTTTTTTAAAAAGCTTTTTCAGCAGTATCCGTCAGCCGCCGACCCCAAGCAGACGGGGCTGCGATTTTTGAAGATGTTAGAGCGCCCGTCCATTCTTTGTGAGGGCGCGGAAGAAACGTTGAACGCTTTGCATGGAAAGTATACGATTTGCATCGCAACGAATGCAACCTCTGCGTTGCAGCGGGCAAGACTTCGTTCGATTCAGCGGTGGATTGATCGTGTGTATATTTCGGAAGAATTGGGCTTGATTAAGCCCATGCCCCCCTTCTTTTCGAAAATTGTGGAGGATTTAGGGGTGCGTAAAGAGGATTGTTTGATGGTGGGAGATTCCCTTTTGTCGGACGTTGCGGGCGCAAGCGGTAGCGGAATGGACAGTTGCTGGTTGAACCGTGCGGGCAGGTTGAATGATACGGGGCTTGCGCCCACGTACGAAATTCATTCTTTGCGGGAATTGTTGGCGATATTAGGTGAAAACGATTGACAAAAAGCGGTTGCTAAGGTATAATACGTACACAACCGAAAAAATGCGGAGATGGTGGAGTGGTCGATCACGGCAGTCTTGAAAGAAAATCCGTTTTATCGCCGTAATTTTTCTAAACCCCTTTATTTATGTGGGTTTGCGCGATTTTTAGATGCAGTAGTGCGAATATCTTTCTCGCAGTTTTCTCGCAATTTTACAATTTAATTACATACGCAGGTGTATCGAAGCGGTCATAACGAGCTAGATTTGAAATCTTGTCTGAGGTCAAACTCCCGGGGGTTCGAATCCCTCCGCCTGCGCCACAGCCTTGGAATTTTGAGCGAATTCCAAGGCTTTTTTTGCCTTTATGCGCCGAGTAGATTCCCGATTACTTTCGCGCTTTCCAACTTACTCGTATGGTCAACGTGGCTGTAAATGTTTGCCGTCGTACTCATATCCGAGTGTCCAAGCCAGTCTTGAATCATCTTCATCGGTACTTTGTTGGCAAGGAGCAAGGACGCGCAGGAATGCCGTAAATCGTGGAATCGAATTTTCTTCAAACCGTTCTTTGCAAGAATGACTTTGAAATGCGAACTGATATATTTTGGCGTAAGAATATCCCCGATGGCGTCCACGCAGACGTAGTCGAGATATTTTTTATTGTACGCACCCCGAAGCAGCTTTCGCATACTTTCTTGCTTCGCTTTCTCTTCCAATAAGATTTCTTTCACTTGCGGAATCAAGGGGAGCGAGCGATAGGACGATTTCGTTTTCATAACGTCGTGTCCTTCGATTCGACCGCCTTCGAGCTTGTTTTCGATAACCTTATGGCGTATCGTGATTTTGTTTTCTGTCCAGTCGATTGCCGACCACTTGATTCCCAGCACTTCGCTTCGGCGTAAGCCGTAGTAGGCGGTGAGTATAACCGCTATCCGCATCGGTTCGTTGTCCAAGCACTCCAACAGCTTTTTAATTTCTTCTTGATTGTAGTAGCTTGCAATGTACTGTGTGGCTTTCGGTCTGTCTGCTTGGTCGCACGGATTTGCTAAGATAATCCCGCGCTTGACGGCATGCTTAAATGCAATATGCAGAAGGGAATGATACCTTTGCGCTGATGCACCCGACAAACCGTCGTTGCGAAGATAGGCATAGAAATCGTTAAGCTCGTCGCCTGTGATTTCTTTTAAGGGAACGCCCAGCTTTTGAAAATACTTTGCAATGCGTGTATCCGCCATTAACTTATAATTATTATAGGTTAGGACGGATAAATTGCCTTTGTAGCCGTCCAGCCATTCGGCGACGTATTTATCGACGGTGCATTCGGCGAGTCTGCGCTTTTCCCTTTCGGCGTGCGTCATATTCGCATACAGGTACATATCTTCGCTGTTGTACTGTGCGACGACTTCCATCAAACGGTGGTTTGCTTCCGTTTTGTTGCCGCGTTTTACGTCAAGATGCAGGTTCTGCCATTTTTCCTTTCTCTTTCCGCTCATATCATAAAGATTGATGACGGCGTACCATTTTCCATTTTTTTCGGTCAAACGACCTGTGATTCTTTTCATAATTTGGTTTTCCTCCTTGTTAATTTATTTTTTCTAATTTGGTCGTATCGCCATCGGCAATCACACGATAGCACATTTTCGTTTGAAAGTCCAGACTTTTTTGGGACGATTTGGGACATTTGCGGTTATTTTTTTTATAAAGATTTTCACCCATCAGGAAAGCGACCAAACGAGTTTTGGGAACGAGAATTTTCCCCGCCAATTGAATGGTTGACAGCTTGCCTGTTTTCGCCAATTCGTAAGCTTTGTTTTTGCCAATGCGAAGCACCTTTGCCGCTTCGGGAACGGTGAGCACCTCGGGATAATCTTTTAACATACTATAACATTTTCTTTCCGTCAATTTTTTTCCTCCTTATAATTTCATTTCTTGTTCATTGTCGGATTCGATTTCGTTTTCATTTTCTAAATTTTCTTCTTCCGTGTGTGCCTTTTTGAGTGCGAGTGATATACCGACAGCGGTGAGAGTAAGTGCGGCTGCAAGGTTTCCGCTTGCTTCTCTTGCCCGTTCTTCCGCTTCTCGTTCTTCGGGTGTTTTTCCGTCATTGCCCGTACCCATGGTCGAGATTAACCCTGC
>JAZURU010000146.1:0-1609 GCA_045606365.1 Candidatus Scatosoma sp.
AACAATCCCTCAGTCAGCTGCGCTGACAGCTCCCTTTGCACAAAGGAGCCAAAAAAGGGATTCTTCGATTTCGCTATCGCTCCACTCAGAATGACAAAGGCGGGGTCAGCATAGCAAAAGAGAGGGAGAATGCTATACTCCCTCTCTTTTTATTTTTTATAGAAACCGTCAGCCCAGCAAATCCTTAATCACCTCAGCGGCGAGAATCAACCCTACCACCGACGGCACAAACGCTATGCTGCCAGGCACGGCTTTCCCCGTCTTTTCGTCCGTCAACTTCGACGGCAAAGGCTCTTCCTTGGAATACACCACTTTTACGTGGTCGATGCCCCGCGCTTTTAGCTCTCGGCGCATAACTCGCGCCAACGGACAAACGCTGGTTCTTGCGATATCCGCCACCTCGAAACGGGTGGGATCCAGCTTATTTCCCGCACCCATGGCTGCAATCACGGGCACGTTCGCCGCCTTTGCGCGCTGAATGATCGCAAGCTTTGCGCTGACCGTATCCACTGCGTCCACCACATAATCAAACGCGGAAAAATCCAACTCGGTGGTTTCCGGCAAATAAAAAATTTCGTGCGTTTCCACCCTACAAGCAGGGTTGATATCCCGTATTCGGGCAGCTGCCGCATGCGTTTTATACTCCCCTACCGTCGAGGAAAGGGCAATGATCTGGCGGTTGATATTGCTTTCGCTGACGACGTCAGGGTCGATCAACGTAAGCGCCCCCACACCGCTGCGCGCCAAAGCCTCTACGACGTAGCCACCCACGCCGCCAACGCCAAACACCGCCACGTGCGCTTTTTTCAGTTTTTGCACGCCCTCCTCGCCGACAAGCAGGGCGGTTCTGGAAAATCTCATCTTACTTTCTCTTCTTCTCAATCGCGTTTTGAATGAGTTTCGTGATTTCCGTGAACAGCATTACCGAGAATGCCAGCCCCACGCAAATCAGCAATTCGATCCAGCCGATCGTAGCAAATTTAAAAATACCTGCAAGGGGAGGAATGAACACCACCGACATCGTAAGCGCCAACGAGAAGATTGTGGCAGCCCACAGATACTTGTTCTGCTTTTTCAAGCTGAACACCGAATGACGAATCGAACGCACGTCGAAGGAATGTACCGTTTCCGTCAGCGCCAACGTTAAAAACGCCATCGTCGAACCGTACGCCTGCCCCATTTCGTTGCCTCCAACCGCCGTGCCTCTGGCAACGCCGATATAGAACCCGATCAGGGTCAAAGCGCCGATAAACAGCCCTTGCAGCACCACGTTCAGCCCCAGCCCATGCGAGAAAATACTCTCCTTATCATTACGAGGAGCACGCTTCATCAGGTCAGCTTCCCCCTCTTCCATACCCAGCGCAATTGCGGGGAAGGTGTCCGTGATGAGGTTGACCCACAAAAGGTGCATAGGCCGCAACAGCGTCAAATGGGAGGAGAACAAGGTTGCAAAGAACACCGCAACCACCTCTGCAAGGTTGGACGAAAGCAGGAATTGAATGGTTTTACAGATATTGTCGTAGATACGTCTGCCCTCGCCCACTGCAGATACGATGGTGGCAAAGTTATCGTCCTGCAAAACCATGTCTGCCGCGCTCTTGGTGACGTC
>JAZURU010000147.1:0-3052 GCA_045606365.1 Candidatus Scatosoma sp.
GAAAACGGAAAAAGAAGCCACCGTGTCCGCGACGAAAGAGGAAATCAGGGTTGCAAGCCCCGCTGAAAAACAGCCCGTTAAACAGACGCAAACGGATGAAACCCCCTCCGCTACCGCGGTGGCGAAGGTAGAGGCGGAAACGCCCGCCCCCGTGTACGATCTCAGCGCGCTGTTCAGCACTGGGAAATCGGCGAAAAAGAGCGCGGAAAAGCCCAAGAAAACCGTCGACGATTTGGCGCAGGAAAAGACGGAAGAGCTTGCCAAAACTAAGCCTGTGGAAAAGCCCGAAAAGCTGGAAAAAGCAGAGCTTGCTGCGGATAGCTTGCCTATAAAGGCGGCAGACGAAAAGCCCGCCCAAAAGCAGGAAAAGAAGGGGGCGGAAAAGCCGCAGGCGCATACGGCGGCAAAGAAGGAAGTGCCCACGCGCAGGGCGGGACGTTCGGCAAAAAGCGATCCCTTGAAAGAGGCGTTTTTGAAGCGGCTGCGCTCGCTGGGCGGCAACTACTTTGAATACTACTCCATCTACCTTTTAGAACGCTATTCCCGCATGAACGGCAGGCGCTTGGAGGGCTTGCGTATTTCGGGCGGCGAATACGACGGCGGCATCGACGGCGAGCTGGAGCTGACCGATCGCTTAGGTTTCCGCGAAACCATTTACGTGCAGGCGAAAAATTGGGAACCGACCGATGAAAGATGGTGGATTGGCGAAACGATTTTGCAGCAGTTTATCGGCGCGGTGACCTACCGTCAGGCGAAAGAGGGCAAACAGCATTGCAGGGGGATGTTTATCACGACCTCGGCGTTCACAACCGGCGCAAAGGAAATGCTGGATAAGCTGTCGGATAAATTTGTCGGCTACGACGGCGACGAGCTGTTTGAAACGGCAAAGGAATGTGAATTTGGCTTGATCAAGGACGGCAAGGGTGGCTGGAAGATCGACGAAGAGCTGCTTTCAGGCAAAAAATCCTTCTTCTTTATGGTGTAAAAGGGCAGATGCCCCTTGGGAAAATTAACGCCGTATAAATTTCGTCAAAAAAATAGCTTAATTTCGCATATATATAGCAAAAAATGCTATTGAAAAAAGCCGGAAGTTCATTTACCATAATATACAAATATACAAACGGAGGTAGAATATGATCTGTAAAAAATGCAACGCTATCGTATCGGAGGAGGGCGCGACGTACTGCCATGCATGCGGCGTGCGCTTAGACGGCAAAAAGGCTTGTCCAGCCTGCGGACGGTTTATAGAAGAGGCGCATACCTATTGCGTATACTGCGGCGAGAGAACGGACGGCAAGGTTGCCTGCCCCGCTTGCGGTACATATCATGCGGGTGCGTTTTGTCCCGATTGCGGAGCTGCTTTAAAAGTGACTGCCGCAAAAGAAACGGCTTGCGAGCGTAAAGAGAAAAAGCCCGCTGATCCGAAAAAGAAAGAAAGGATCTGGACGGCGGTGTTCAGCTGGATACGCTCGGGGGCGGGGATTGCTTGCGCGGTATTTGCGTTGATTTTCGTGTTCCTAATCGGTATCGGCGCACCCTTGGGAAATGAAGCTAAAAATCTTTTGACGAGCGCGGGAATGGGCGGTTTGCTTGGCGAAGATAGCAAAAGCCTTTATTATTTCTTTGGGGACGTTTATAAAGATTTGGATTCGATGAAAACGGCGGCGACTTTTAGAAGCAATATTCCCATTGCCTCAGGGTACGTGTATGCGGTGTTGGGCACCGTAATTTCGGTGGCGACGATCGCATCGGTGGTCGGCTTTGCCGTTCCTGCAATCGTCGGGTTTGTTCAATTTGCCACCACCAGGGTTGAGAATAACAGTGCAAAATGGGGCGTTCGCGCGGCGATTGCGTTCCTTGGCGGGGCGGCGGCATTGTATGCCTTGGACGTTATCTCTATGGATCTGGTTGTGCAGAACCCTATGGTGAGCACGATTAGTCTAATCAATATTCGCACGGGGGTGGCGTATAACGGCGCTACGGTTGCGGGTATCGTATTGTGTATCATATTCCTTGTTGTTTATGCGGCGAGCAACCTCGTTCGTAAGGGCAGGGCTTGGAAGAAGACGGAAACGATCGTTGCAGGCGTGCTCACAGCGGTGGGCGTAGTGTTTGCCATGGTGGCGTATGCGGTGGCGAAGGGCGGCTACGTAGGTTTTGAATTGCGCGATGACGGAACGGCTATGACGGTTGGCGGCACATTCTCGCAATATTATAACAACGTTATTCTTTTAACGATTGCAGAGCTGACCGCCGGCGCACAATTCTACAATGAGCAGCTGGGGCAGATAGGGCTTTCTTTCGTGTTCTCGCTGTTGCAGCAGGTTGCTGTTTTGGGCGTGATCGTCAGTGCGGTAGGCGGTGTGGCAAACGATTTGTTCGGCACGGAGAAAGAGAATAAGAACGGGTTGATTTGGTCGATTTTGTTGGCGTCCTTTGCAGTCGTTCAGCTGGTGTGCGGAATCGTAAGCCAAAACGCGTTTTGTTCGGTGGTGATGGCGTATGCCGAAAGCTCGTCTTCAACGGGCGATTACACGCTGCTGCTTGGCGGTGGGATTGTGACGGTGGTGTTTGCGTTGCTGGGCTTGGGTGTACAGATTGCCCGCGCGTCGATGCGGAAACGGTATGAATAATCAACGGAAAAAGAGCTGCTACGGCGGCTCTTTTCTTTTTTGGCTGCGTTGAGCGAGGAGGCTGGGGGCAGCAATTGTGAAGAGCGAAAAGGTAGGGCGAGAGAGATCCGTTCGGCGCGCCCTGTGGGCTTGCTCAGGATGACAGTGGGCGTTGCAGGGGCGAGCAGTGCCCAAGCCTACGGAAGAGTGAATTGGGGCTGCCGCCGCGTGAATTGGCTAGGGCGTGAAATGTTTTGCGTTGAAAAACGTGAATTGTTTGCCGTTGGCAAACGTTGCGGAAGAATTTTTGAACACCTCATCCACCGCAAGCGGTCCCCCTTCCCCTTGAGGGGAAGGCAAGAGAGAGGCGCAAGGGGAAGGCAAGAGAGAGGCGCAAGGGGAAGGCATAGCGGTGACCTATGGAAGAGTATGGGAACACC
>JAZURU010000148.1:0-2274 GCA_045606365.1 Candidatus Scatosoma sp.
TTGTAGAAAGCATAGTCTTAGGAGGTTAATATGAAAAAATTGTTGTCTGTAGCAACGGCGATGATAATGGGCGTTGCATGTGTAGGTCTTGCTGCGTGCAATCCGCAGAACGGTACGATCAAGGTGAATCCCGACAAGGAAAAATACGTGGTCGGTATTGTGCAGCTGGTACAGCACGATGCGTTGGACGCGGCAACGCAGGGCTTTAAGGATGCGCTTGAGGACAAGCTGGAAGAGGCTGGTCGTACGGTGGAATTTGATTATCAAAACGCCAGCAACGATACCACGATTTGTACGACGATCGTAAACGGATTTGTTTCCAAGGACGTGGACCTGATTTTGGCGAATGCAACCCCCGCGTTGCAGGCGGCGTATGCAGCGACGACGACCATTCCTATATTGGGCACGTCGATTACCGATTACGGCGTAGCGTTGGGCATTGAAAATTTCAACGGTACGGTAGGCTCTAACGTATCGGGCACGGCGGATCTTGCGCCGTTGGACGAACAGGCGGAAATGATGGTGGACCTGCTGAATTTGACCGCTGAAAACAAGGTGGCGATTTTGTATTGCTCGGCGGAACCGAACTCGAAGTATCAGGCAGACGTTGTCAAGGCAGAGCTTGCCGACAAGGGCATTACTGCAGACGTCAAAACGTTTGTGGACAGCAATGATATCGCATCGATCTGCAACGGCATCGTTTCGGGCGGCTATGACGCTGTGTACGTGCCTACGGATAATACGGTGGCAGCCAACACGGCTACGATAGACAACGTTTTAAGGGGCGCAAATATTCCCGTTTTTGCTGGGGAAGAAGGGATCTGCAGAGGTTGCGGTTTTGCTACGCTTTCCATCAGCTATTACAACATTGGGGCAAAGGCAGGGGAAATGGCTGCGGAAATTCTGCTTGGTCAAAAGGACATTCGTGAAATGGCGATTGCGTACGATCAAGCTCCCGTGAAAAAGTACAATGCAACGATTTGCGCGGATTTCGGTATTACGATTCCTAACGATTATCAATTGATTGCTGGTACCGAGATCGAGCAGGACGAATAATTAGGCGGTATTTTATGATAGAATTATTCAATGCCCTGCCCGGCGCGGTGGCGCAGGGGCTGATTTGGGGCATTATGGCAATAGGTTTGTATATTACCTATAAAGTGTTGGATTTTGCCGATTTGACGGTAGACGGCTCGATCACGACGGGCGCTTGCGTGTGCGCGGTGATGTTAAACGCGGGTATTAACGTTTGGCTTTGCCTGCTGGCAGCGTTTTTGGCAGGCGCACTTGCGGGCTTGATTACGGGTGTTTTGCATACGTTGATGGGGATCCCGCCTATTTTGTCGGGTATTTTAACGCAGCTGATGCTTTGGTCGGTAAACCTTAAAATCTTAGGGAAATCGAATATGGCGGTCAGCGGCAGAACGCTGCCTGTTTTGATCACTTCCTTAAACAATCCTATGGCAATTTTGGTGGTGGCGCTGTTTATTGCCGCATTGATAGCGCTATTGTATTTCTTCTTTGGCACTGAGATTGGCTGTACGCTGCGTGCAACGGGCAACAACGAGCAAATGGTTAAGGCGCAGGGCGTCAACGTCAAGGCAAACAAAATCCTTGGGCTGATGCTTTCCAACGCATTGGTGGCGCTGGCGGGTGCGCTTTTGGCGCAATATCAAGGCTTTGCGGATATCAACATGGGCCGTGGCGCAATCGTCATCGGCTTGGCGGCGATTATTATCGGTCAAACGCTGATCGGTTTTATCGGGCGCAATTTTGCCTTAAAGCTGTTTGGCTGCGCGCTGGGTGGCGTATGCTATTACCTTGTATACCAAATCGTGGTGTGGATGGGCTTGGATACCGACCTTTTAAAGCTGCTTTCCGCGCTGGTGGTAGCGGTGTTCCTTGCGATACCGTACATCAAAAAGGAGTACTTTTCACGTTCTCCGAAAAAGCTGCTCTCTAAAAACTCGTTAGAGAAAGGAGGGGACGGCAATGCTTGAACTTAAAGGGATAAAAAAGACCTTCAATGCTGGCACAATCAATGAAAAGGTGGCGTTGAAAGGTATCGACTTGGTTTTAAACGACGGCGATTTTGTCACCGTAATCGGTGGAAACGGCGCAGGAAAATCCACGCTTTTGAATGCGATTGCGGGGGTTTGGCGCTTGGATTGCGGCTCGGTGCTGCTGGACGGTCACGACCTCACGCACATGCCTGAATATAAGCGCGCCAAATTCTTGGGTAGAGTGTTTCAAGACCCGATGATGGGTACGGCG
>JAZURU010000149.1:0-10662 GCA_045606365.1 Candidatus Scatosoma sp.
CCTTAAAAATCAAGGTTAGTGACGTGTGCTGGATTGGTGGAGGTGGTCGGAGTTGAACCGACGTCTTACACGGCTGCCAAAAAACTTTCTACACGTTTAGTTTATCTATTATTTCTTTACCTATCAACGCGGGTAAACACGCTTTGATAAGCCGCAGGAAGCTAAATAATCTTAATCGGCACTCCCCGACCTTTCAAGATTTTTCCGTCTTTTTGACGCCGCGACCCTAACCGACGGATAAGTTAGGCGCGACGCTCGTTTTATAAAACGACGTTACGCTGCAAGAGCGTAGTTTGCATTTCTATTTGCATTTAAATTTAGGTGAAATGTTGATGACGCAGCCACTTCGTCTGCGGTATGCTTATCTTTTCGCTCACCGGCAATCGAACCCGGTGCACCCCCAGATATGCGGCGCTTTTTCGCCGCTGTATTATTATACACAGTTTTTCTGCTTTTTAAACCTTTTTCTTCTTTTTGAATTTTATCATCACCGTCTTATGCTCTTCACCCGACAACAGGCACCGCACGTTCTTAAAATGCGCCGCCCAAGAAAGCGCCACTACAAAGAAGATGCACACCACACACCAAGCAATCCATTCGTTCCCCGTGCCGTAAGTGTTGAACAAAATGCCGATCTGCCATACGCCAAAGCCCGCAAGATAGCTCATCGAGCACAGCGAACCGACCCCTGTCAGGGAAATCGTAATCGGCCAAGTGGTACAAAACCCCAAACCGATCAACCAAAACCAAGGATTTGCCATGCCCAGCATCAGCCAAAACAGCCCAACGCCAGAAGAGATGCCCTTGCCCCCCTTAAACCCGGTGTTAATCGGGTAGATATGCCCCAGCACCACGCTTGTACCGCAAAGAAACGCCGCGAACAGCCCCACGGGAACCTGCGTCAACGGAAATACCGACCCCGTAAAGGTGGGGTTTCCCAAGCCGTCCAGCACCGCATAGCTGCCGCTGTTGTATAAATGGTACACGATAATCGCGGGAATACCTGCTTTGAACGCATCCAAAAAGAAAGTCAAAAAGCCGATGACCGGGCCAAATTCACGGGTCATGTTCATTGCGCCAGGGTTGCCGCTGCCGATCTTTGAAATGTCCCGTTTTTTCAACCGAGAAATAAACCTAGCAAAGCTAAAACACCCTACCAGGTATCCGATCACGGCGATTAACACCAGCTGTACCCAATTCGGGATCACCCAAAACCAAGGGTCAGAAAGTACAAAATCCTTCATGTTTACTCCTCGTCCTTTTTCTCGCGCACGACAATCTTGATCGGCGTGCCCGTAAAATCGTAAGCTTTACGAATGGTGTTTTCCAAATATCTTGCATACGAAAAATGCAACAGCCCCTCGTCGTTGACGTGCAAAACGAACAATGGCGGACAAACGCTGACCTGCTGCGAAAAGTACACGCGCATCCGTCTGCCCTGATAGGAGGGAGGCTCCTGCATGCGCACCGCGTCGGAAATCAAATCATTCAGCGCACCCGTAGAAATACGGAAGGACGCGTTTGCGTACACCTCCTCTGCCGCCGCCAAAATCTTTTCCACGCGCTGCCCCGTTTTTGCAGAGATATAGATGGACTTGTAATAGTCCATGAATTTCAAATCCTCCTGCAGCTGCGCCTCAAAACGATTGACGGTATGGGTATCCTTTTCGATCAAATCCCACTTATTCATCACGATCACGGAGGGTTTGCCCTGCTCGTGTACGTAGCCGATGATCTTCACGTCCTGCTCGGTCAAGCCCTCGGCAGCGTCCACCACCAAGAGGCAAACGTCGCTACGGCGCACCGCGTCGAACGCACGCATATTGCTGTAATATTCCACGTCGTCGTCCACGTTCTTTTTCTTACGGATGCCCGCCGTGTCGATGATCGTATACGCCTTGTCCCCACGCATAAACAGCGTGTCAATTGCGTCCCTCGTCGTACCCGCCATCGGTGTGACGATGCTTCTTTCGCTACCGAGTAGACGGTTCACCAAGCTGGATTTTCCCGCGTTGGGTTTGCCTACAACGGCAATTTTCAGCGAAGGGATTTTCTCCTCTTCCCCTTCGGGAAAATACACCATTGCCTCATCCAGCACATCGCCGATCCCCGAGGAATGCTCTGCCGAAATCGCAAACGGCTCGCCCAACCCCAAGGAATAGAACTCGAACACCTTTTCAGGCGCGTAGTTATCAATCTTATTCACCACCAAAATCACTGGCTTTTTGCTACGGCGCAAAATGTCCGCCACGTCGTAATCGGAGGGATGCAGCCCCTCCTTGCCGTCCGTAAAGAACAAAATCACGTCCGCGGTGTCAATGGCGACCTCCGCCTGTTTTGCGATCTCTTTCCACATGATGTCCTCGGATTTGAGCTCGATACCGCCCGTATCCACCATAGTAAACGATTTCCCTCGCCAAGTGGCATCCGTATACAATCTATCCCGCGTCACCCCCGGTCTATCCTCGGTAATCGAGATCTTTCTGCCCGCCACCTTATTAAAAAACGTACTTTTCCCCACGTTGGGACGCCCCACGAGGGCGATCAAAGGATTTGCCATAACCTTTCTCCTCCTTGTAAAATTCTCTGTGCATGTTCCGCAGCCTGCAACAGCAGCTATTTGGAAAGGATCGACACCAAGCCCGCACCGCCGCCGCGGTTGACGCGCACCTTTACGCCGTAGGGTAAAAGAGCGTTCTCCAATTCCTGCAACGTCATTCCGCAAAGGAACACGTCCTCAAATTCTTTCATGGTGTTCCCCGCCAAAATCACTTCGTCTATCGGGTGTTCAGATAAGTATTTTTTCAGCGCCGCCAGCATATCCCTGCCCGTCAGCAGCCCCGTACAGGTGACCGTATGCCCGAAGAAATCGTTTTTCACCGCCAGCACGTCCACCTCTAAGCCGCCGACCGCGCTTTGCGCCGCCTTCGCCACCTGCCGATTTACCCCCTCAGCGCTGACGCCGCTGATCAGCAAACAGCGCTTTGGCGTTTTCAACGCATACCTGCCCCCTCTCTTTTTCGATAAAGCATACAATGCGCCCTCTACCTCGGATAAAAAGAGCGAGGTCATACCAATGCCGTTTTCGATCTGTTCGAACTCCCCATAAAATTCCACGGGTTTAAAATCCCGCTGCGCCTTGACGAAATATTCGTCCGCAGGCAAAAGGAAATTCACCCCGAATTCCTCATTCAGCCGATCTGCAAGGTCTAAAATTTTCGCAGAATATTCCCCATCCACGTCGGGGATTTTCGTCAAGCCCTCGCGGAACTTGGTCAAGCCCGTGGGCACGAACGCCAGATCCCGCACGTAGGGGTAGTAGGCAAACAGCTCCCGCGCGGTATTTTTCAAATCCTCGCCGTCGTTTTCCCCGGGCACGATCACCGCCTGACAATGCATCTCGATCCCCGCCTCGGCAAGCCGTCGAATCTGCTCACGGATCTTCCCTGCAAAGCGGTTTCTAAGCAGCCTGCAACGCACCTCTGCATTCATGGTATGCACAGAGATATATAAAGGGGAAAGACGCAGCCGCACGATCCGTTCTAGCCCCTCATCTGAAAGGTTGGTCAAGGTGACGAAGTTGCCACAGGTAAAGCTCATATTATAATCGTCGTCTTTTACGTACAAGCTTTCGCGCATTCCCTTGGGCATCTGATCGACAAAGCAAAACACGCAGCGGTTGTGGCAGGTGCGAATGGCGGTATTCTTTTCAAATTCCAGTCCGACGTCCTCATCCTCGTCCTTTTCCACGTCCACGGTCACCTCTTTGCCCGTACGCCCGTCGCGCACAGTCAAGGTAAAGCGCTCCTTGTCCAAGTAGTAAAGGTAATCCAGCTCGTCCTCGCAGGGGTAGCCGTCGAACGCGACGATTTCATCCCCTACCTCCAAGCCCAAATCCTTGGCTACGCTATTTGATTTTACTTTGGTAATCTTTAACATAACGACCTATTCTCAAAAAGGGATTACGCTGTATTGCCGACAAAGTTTTTCAATCACAGCTTGAAATTCGGGGGGCAGGGGTGCGTTGAACGTCATTCGCTCCCCCGTTCTGGGGTGGGTCAACGAAAGCTCAACAGCATGCAAAAGCTGCCCTGACAGCTTGAATTTTTGTTTTTTGTATCCATAGACGGGGTCCCCTACGCAGGGGTGACCCATGTGCTTTGCATGTACGCGGATTTGGTGCGTTCTACCCGTTTGCAGCGTGAACTTACACAGAGTAAACTCCGTCCCAAAGCGGGTCAAAACCTCGTAATCGGTAATCGCCATCTTTCCCGTTCCGTCGGGCAGCACCGCCATTTTCAGTCTGTCCTGCGGGTGTCTGCCAAGGTCGGTGACGATCCTGCCTCTATCCTCTTTCACACAGCCCTCTAAAAGGGCGTAATACACCCGTTTCGCGCTCTTTTGGGCGATCTGCGCGGCAAGGGATACGTGCGCCTTGTCGTTCTTTGCCACCACCAATAGCCCCGTCGTATCCTTGTCGATGCGATGCACGATACCAGGGCGGAGCACGCCGCCGATTCCGCTGAGGCTATCCAAAGCATATAAAAGGGCGTTGACCAAAGTGCCCTCCACGTTTCCGTTTCCAACGTGCACGGTCATACCGCGCGGCTTGTTGACGACGGCAATATCCTGATCCTCGTATACGATCTCAATGGGGATGTTTTCCGCCTTCACGGTGTATTCCACCGCCTCGGGAACGGTGACCACGACCTCGCTGCCCGCCTTTACCGCCTCGCCTGCTTTCTTGACGGGTACGCCTTGCACGGATACCTGCCCCCCTTCAATCAGCTTTTTGATGCGGGAACGGGTAAATTCTTCCGTCTGTTCGGAAAGGAACACGTCCAAGCGTTTATAATCGCATTCCGCGATGAATAACCTAGTATCCACCGCCATTTTATTTTCCCTCGGTTTGTTTTTCTTGCTCGGCCGCCTGTTCGCTTTCGGCTTGTTTTACCTGCTCTGCCGCCGCCTGCTGTTTGGCAAGCTCTTTATATTTCCCGACAGGGAAGAATGCGTCCGTATCGAAGAACAAGAATGCCAAAATTAAGGCGATCGCGCCGCCTACGATGAAGAAATCCGCAAAATTACACACCCCGAAATCCATAAAATCCGTGGGCGGAATTTGAAACCAACGTTCCAGCCACACGCTGAAATCCAGCGCTACCATATCCCGTACCCCTCTACCGTTGTTCAGCCAAGTTTGGAAGAGTACGCGATCGATCAAATTGCCAACGCCGCCCGCCACGATAAATACCAAGCACCATCTGACAAAGCTGCGCCGCTTGTCCATCTTCAAGTACACGACGGCCGCGCCAATCATCACCAGCGCCGTGCCGACGATTACCGCAATTTTTCCAACGGGCGGAAAATCCGAACCCATGCTGAACGCCATGCCTGGATTTTCGACGTATGTGAGTTCCAGCACTCCGGGGATTAGGGCAATCTTGCCGTTGCCCAAAATATCAAAATACACCTGTGCGCCGATCTTGGTTGCTAAATCTATCATCAGCAGCACGCAAAGCGCCAAAGCCCCCCACAGCCAATGCCCTTTCAGCCCAGCCTCGCTGTTCTTGCTCGTTTGTTTCACTTCTTTTGCCATGTTGGGCGTTTACTCCTTTATCTTTCCCTCGCGAATCGCGTTGATCATATCCGTCTTTAAGGTGTGCAGTTTTTCCGAAAGGTCCACCTTATACACCTGCGGCATATCGAGGCGCAGGTATTCTTCCCAGAATTTCGAAAGCTCTGCTTTCGAGAACGCCTGAATGTCCATAAGGGAGGGGAACGCATACACCAGCTTGCCCCCCTTGACGATGGTATGCTGCAATTTTTCCAAACGGTAATCGTACACCTCTTTTTTCTTCCAAGTATCAATCGGGTGGAAAATGGTGATATTCTTGCTTTCGTCGATTACCTCGTCCGCCAGAGTGATGAGATCGGCAATCGCCATGCCCGTATGCTTATCGTACATACGGTACAGGCACTTAAAGCCGGGGGTGGTCACCTTTTCGCTGTTGTCGGACATCTTAATCTTCGGCGTGACGGTGCCGTCCTTATGGAACACCGCCGACATTTTATACACCCCGCCCAGCGCAGGCAGATCCTCAGAGGTGATCAGCTTTGTGCCGACCCCCCAAATATCGATCTTTGCCCCCTGCTGCATCAGCGAGGAAATCGAGCGTTCGTCCAAATCGCCCGAGGCGCAAATCTTCGCCTCAGGAAAGCCTGCCTCGTCCAGCATTTGACGGGCTTTTTTGGAAAGGTAGGCAAAGTCGCCGCTATCCAAGCGTATCCCCTTGGGGGTATGCCCTGCCGCTTTCAGCTCTTTAAAGACGCGAATGGCGTTGGGCACGCCGCTGTGCAAGGTGTCGTAGGTATCCACCAGCAAAAGGCAGCTATCGGGATAGCTTTCCGCATACGCCTTGAACGCCTCGTATTCGCTGTCGTAGCCCATAATCCAGCTATGCGCCATCGTACCCGCCACAGGAACGCCGAACATCTGTCCCGTCAAAACGTTGGAGGTAGAGCTACATCCGCCAATCACCGCTGCGCGCGCACCGTAGATCCCTGCGTCAGGCCCTTGCGCCCTACGCAAGCCGAATTCCAACACCGCACCGCTGCCCGCCGTCGCCCTGCAAATCTTCGAGGATTTGGTGGCGATCAGGGTCTGGTGATTGAGGATATTGAGAAGCGCCGTTTCCGCAAACTGCGCTTGGATTAAGGGAGCTTTTACCGTCAAAATCGGCTCGCCGGGGAAGACGGGCTCGCCTTCCTTTACCGCGTAAACGTCCCCCGTAAATTTCATGTTTTTAAGGTATTCTAAGAAGTCCTCGCCAAAGAGGTTTAACGATCGCAAATAGGCGATATCCTCTTCGTCGAAATGCCAATCCAAAAGGTATTCCACCGCCTGCTGCAGACCTGCCGCAATCGAGTAGGTAATCAATTTGTTTCTGCGGAAGAACAGGTCGAAAGACACTTCGTCCTCGTGCTTGCCATGCTTAAAAAAGCCGTAGCCCATCGTGATTTGATACAAATCGGTCAACAACGTTAAATTTCTCATTTTATTCACCGTCCTTGTCGTTTTTATCCTTTGTAAACCAGCCCTTGATTTTTTGCCAAAGAGAGGGATTTTCCGCGCGCTCTTTTTCCAGCCGCGCCGCCGTAGCCTCGGGGGCTTCGTAGTTTTCAGGGTAAATCCTGCACATCATGTTCACCGTCGTGTATACGGGGATTTCGTCCTTATGGTCCTTGATAAAATCGGTGATCGCATACGGGTCGCCGTTCACCGAGCCAATCAGCTTGCCGTGTTTTTTCTTGTTGAGGATAAACAGAGTCGCCAGCCATATGAGGCCGCCGATCAGCATCGCCATCGAGAACACGAACGACCACTGAATCCCGTCCCCCAAGATATATTTCGGGTCGCGCAGCGGCTCCATAATCGAGCGCACCAAGCCGTACGCGGTGAAATACGCCGCCGTATTCACGCCGTTAGGCTTGTACGGGTTTTTCCAAGCGTTCCAAAATAAGAGGCCCGCTACCGCCAGGTTGAATATGCTTTCGTAGAAGAAGAACGCATAATGCCATTCTCCCACGGCGTCGATGTATACCGCAAACGGAAACCATTGCAGGGCGGGGTTGGTCACTTCGCCGCCGTATACCTCTTGGTTGAAAAAGTTTCCCCAACGGCCCATGGCTTGCGCCACCAGCAGCCCTACCACCACGCAATCGCCCACGCGGAAGAAGTTTACTTTTTTGATCATGCAGAACGCAAAGACGCTGACCAAGCCGCCCACAATGCCGCCGACAATGGAAAGCCCGCCGTTTCGGATGCTCTCCCAAGAGAACCATTCCTCAATCGGCATGCCGTCGGTGATGCAGTAAAACAGCCGCGTCGTCACCAGACAGATCGGCAGGCAAATACAAAAGAGTGTTAAAAACAGGTCGGGGGACATATTTCTGCGTTTAAACAGCAGCGTAATCAACAAAAACGCCACGATCATTCCGCACACGATACAGATCGCGTAATAGGTAATGGTCAGGTTTTCGGTGATCTTAATCCCTGGATTTAGTAAATTCTGCAACATATTGCTCTCCTTAGACGGACGAACGTAGGGTTCGTTAGACATCATTGTAGCATAAAAACAAAAAATCGTCAAGGCTTTGCCTTGGCGATTTCCCTTCTTTTCTATCAATTTTTTGCCGTTCCCAGTTTAAAAATCGGGATTTTATACAGCGCTGGCACTACGGCGTACAGCAAAGCGGTGTTGATAACGTTGTTCCAAACCTGACCTCCGATGAACAATCTCGCCACCGCAAACTCTAAAAAGGGCAGCCCTGACTTGTTCCAGAGGAAAAACCCTGCCGTAGTCGAAATGCCTACCGTAGCCAAAAGGAAAGAGAGCACTGCCGCAACGGCAATTTTTACGTACCAAGCCCATTTTCCCTGCCATTGCAAACAAAAAATCGCACCGTACAAAAAGGCAACCAGCCCCATCGCTAAGCCGACAAACGGGGTATATCCTGCGCCGCCGCCAAGGAAAAATCCAATGAGGTCGCCCAAAAAACCAACCGCAAAGCCAAACAGCGGACCGAGCAGTATCCCTGCCAACGCAACGGCGGAAAGGGTAAAGGAAAACTGTACGAACCCCAAGGGGATTGAAGTTATCGCATTCACCACCACGTTCACCGCAAGCAATACGGCAACGTACGCCAGTTTTACGCTCCGCTTTTTCCCCGCGAGCATTCCAAACAAAAACTGCTTTGTATCCATAAAAAAACCTCCCGAAAGAGAGGTCCGCAAACGGGGCAAACACGTTCAATCCATACCTGCCCTATACAAATTCGCCTTTTAGGCGTTAGCGGACGCGATCTTGCACCGCGGAACTTCCAGCCTGTTCCTTCGTTCGCCGACAACGTCCCGTTCGGCGACACTTTACGCGCAAAATCTACTCTTTGCAACCATTATACGCCTTTCCCAACGGTATGTCAACCGTTTGCGTATAATTTTACTTTAAAAAACACACGCTTTTACCATGGGGCTTATCGTTATACGTACAATTTTGGTATTTGTGGCGCTGCTGATCATTATGCGCCTAATGGGCAAGCGGCAGATTGGCGAAATGCAACCGTACGAGTTTGTCATCACGCTGATCATCGCCGAGATCGCATGTATTCCTATGACCGATCCGTCCATTCCACTCAGCTATGGGATCATTTCGATATTGACGATCTACTTCTTACACCAGGTCGTCTGCCTAATTGACCTATCCGTTCCGCAGGCAAAAACGCTGTTTAGCGGCTCGCCCAGCGTGGTAATCAACAAAAACGGCATCGACGCCACACAGCTGAAAAAGAACAACCTCGACGTGTCCGACCTCATCGAAAGCATGCGTAGCGCGGGCTATTTTTCCTTAGACGACGTCGATTACGCCTTATATGAATCGAACGGCACGTTTTCCGCACTTAAAAAGCAGAAAAGCCCCGAGACTGCGCCCTCGCTGCCCGTGCTGCTGATCTGCGAGGGGAAATTTGACAGCAAAAATTTGGCGCTGACCGGCAAGGATCAGGAATATTTTTTAACAAAATTACGGGGGCAGGGCTTTAACGAACTGAAAAAGATGCTGGTGATGACGGTGGATGGCAACGGCAAAGTGTACGCCCAAAGCAAGGGGCAAAAATACAAGGTTTTCTCTTTAAATTGGGAAGAAAAATTATGGTGAATGCATGAAGATTATACCCAGCATTTTAATATCGGGCGCGCTATTGGTCGGCTTGTCCGTTTGCGAGCTGACGTACGTAGACAAAACCTTTGATACCTTTCACAAGGGATTGACGGGGATCTACCAAAAGACGGAAAGCTGCGAGGCGACCCACGAGGACGGCACGGCACTGCAAGCCTTTTGGGAAGAGAAGAAAAAAGTTTTATATCTTTGGCTGCCGCACACCCTGATCGACCAAGTGGACTATCACCTTGGCGAGGCGCTCGGATATCTATACCAAGGCAACTTTGAGGACAGCCTGCCGAAATTCGAGCTGCTTTTAGACATGGCGGAAACCATCCCCCGCGCCTACAAAATCCTACCCGAAAACATATTTTAACTCGCCCTTGTAAACGGCGATAGGAATAGGTTTTTTCTTGCCTTCCCCTCTGAGGGGAAAGGGGGACCGCTTGCGGTGGATGAGGTGTTTTGCGTTTCAAGCCACGCGCCTGCCTTATTTTTTGGTTTTTGAAGTATATCCACCTCATCCGTCAACCGTGTTGACACCTTCCCCTCAAGGGGAAGGCAAGTGGAGTTTCGCACAACAAAAAAGAGCCACTTGGCTCTTTTTTGTTTGTTATATAAGATATTTTTTACGCCAACCCATAGGCATGCACGATGTTGACCGTTGCCTGAAAGATATTCTTCAAAAATACCTTCACCAAGCGGTTTGTCGCCTCGTCTATCCTGCCATTTTCGTTGCTTTTCAGCATCTGCGCCGCAGCATCGAAATTTTTATAAATCGCCTGCGCGTCCTCTTCAATCGCCGTGTACGCCTCTTCCTCGCTGTGCTGCTGAATTTCGTACATCTCCTTGATCACCGAGTTCATCTGCGGAAACAGCTCCAACTTTCCCGTCTGCACCGCCTCGGCGGAAAGGTGGTTCAACTGCGCCAACAATTCGATAA
>JAZURU010000150.1:0-2231 GCA_045606365.1 Candidatus Scatosoma sp.
CGATTCTTTCTCGCCTTCCCCTTGAGGGGAAGGGGGACCGCCTGCGGTGGATGAGGTGTTCACAAATCTTTCCGCAAGGTTTCGCCGTTTCAACCCAACGCCAAACAAAAAAAGGCGAGGCAACCATGCATCGCCTCACCCTTTACGGTTCTTCGGTCAAAAACTCCCAATACCGCACAGGCATATAGTTTTTTTGCTGCCGCACGTTCTTTCGGGCAGGAATGTTCACCGACTGATAATACCGTTTCCACAACGCAGAAAACCGTTTTTCACGTTCGCTTTCCACAATTTCCGCATCGCCGACGTAGGCGAGGATACACTCCCTGCCGTCGTATAGCAATGCCTTTTGTCTCCAAACGTCATGGATGACGAACGGAGCGTTCAGCCGCGCAATAAAATGCGGGGCAAGCAGGTCTATATCGTCATGATCGGGGGAACACGGCGCATAAAGCACCCCCTCCTCCGTTTCCGAAAAGCGCAAAAAGCCCTTCAAACGATGTACTTCGTTTGCCACCTGCCCACGCAAATCCATCATGCGGCGCACCGCAGCCAAAGCCAGCTTTCCACGCACGCTTTTGCCCATTTTTACCAGCTCGCGAACGTACAAAAACGCAGTCTGTTCACAGTCTCTTTCGCAGCTGCGAAGAACCAGCTGCACGTCGTACACAGCCCTGGCGTCGATCGCCTTGAGTTTCCTAAGCACTCGCGCCACCTTTTCGCCGTCCGCCTCCACCTTTACCCATTCTTCCCCCAAGGAAAGCTGCAAATTCTTTTCCGAGGTCAAATAGGCGCTGTCATCCTTATATCCGTCGAACACCGCGGTAAAAAAGCTTTCCTGCGTGCCGTCCGTAAAATACACCTTTCTTGTATTCATCGCACACCTGCCCCCTTAAAACTGTCCATCCAACGCCGATTTTGCGATCTCTGCAGTAGAGCTTAACAAAAACCTTTTTTCCGCTTTGGGCAACAGGGAAAGGGTGGGCGTTTGTCCGCTGGGCAGCAGCAAGCCCGCCCGATCCCCGTCAAAAATTGACAGCTGCTTTGCTCCGTCCAAGCGTTCGGCAACCGCCAGCGCCGCCTTGACGCGCTCCTCGTTATCCAACCCGTAAAATTTACCGTCGCAGGTGATAAAATGCCGCGCCCGCTTTAATACGATTCGCATCTTTTGCAGGTCGGAAAAGGTCAATTTTGCATATCTGCGCGCCGCCACAATCTTGTACGCCCCCTTTGCGCCGATGCCGGGCACGCGCAGCAGCGTTTCCACGTCCGCGCGGTTCACCTCTACGGGGAATAAATGCATATTCTTCAGTGCCCAAGCGCATTTGGGGTCGTATTCGGTGGCAAGGTTTTCCCCCTCGCCCACAATTTCCGTGCTGTCAAATCCATAAAAACGCAACAGCCAATCCGCCTGATACAGCCGATGCTCCCGCAGCAGCCCTGCCCCTACGCTGGGCAATAGAGGGTCGCTCACCACGGGCACGTACGAGGAAAAATACACCCGCTTTAACGAAAACTTTCGATACAGCGATTCGCTCAGCCGCAAAATTTTTCCGTCCGTTTCAGGCGACGCGCCCACGATCATCTGCGTGGTTTGCCCTGCGGGCAAAAACTTGCCCATGCCCTTGCGCTCGATTTTCCCCGTCTTTGCTTTCCAAAGCGCAGCCGCCTCCTCCCTGCCCGCTTGCAGCACTCCCATCGGCAGCAGTACGCTCTGCTTGGTCTTTTGCGGCGCAAGCAATTTCAGGCTCTGTTCGCTGGGTAACTCTAAATTGTAGCTCATACGGTCGGCATACCGCGCCGCCTCCTTCGTCAACGCCTCGTCCGCATGCGGGATCCCCTTTAAGTGTATGTACCCGTTAAAGCGGTATTCCTCGCGCAAAAGCCGCACCGTCCGCAATAGTAGCTCCATCGTATAATCGGGGCTTTTATATACCGCCGAGGATAAAAACAACCCCTCGATATAATTTCGGCGGTAAAATTCGATCACTAGCTCGCAGATTTCCTCAGGGGAAACGCTGGCGCGCGCCACGTCTGCGCCCTTACGGTTGGGGCAATATTTGCAATCGAATACGCAATCGTTGCTCATCAAAATTTTCAGCAGGGAAATACACCTGCCGTCCTGCGTAAAGGAATGGCAAATCCCCCCAAAGGCGGCGTTTCCCAGCCCGCCCGCCTTATTCCCCCGCGACGAGCCCGATGACGAGCAGGATACGTCGTATTTCGCTCCGTCC
>JAZURU010000151.1:0-4331 GCA_045606365.1 Candidatus Scatosoma sp.
AGAGCGTAGAGGTCGTAGGCGCGTCTGAATTGACGGGTACGAAGGTCACCTTCCTGCCCGACGCAGAAATCTTCGAAACGACGGTATTCGAATACGACAAATTAAAGGGCAGACTTCGTGAGCTTGCGTACCTGAACAAGGGCTTGAGAATCACCTTAGAGGACACCCGCGAAGGGCAGGAAAAGAAGGATTCCTTCTGCTATGAAGGGGGTATCCGTTCCTTCGTTGAGGAGCTGAATAAAAACCGTGAAGAGGTGCTGTTCCCGCAGGCGCTGTACTTTGAAGAAAAGCAGGACGAAACGGTGTGCGAGGTGGCGTTGCAATACAACGACAGCTACAACGAAGTCATTTACAGCTACGCCAACAACGTCAACACGATTGACGGCGGCACGCACGTAGAGGGCTTAAAGCTGGCGCTGACCAAGGTCATCAACAACGTTGGCAGAAAGCTGAACATTTTAAAGGAAACCGACAAGCTTTCGGGCGAGGACGTGCGCGAAGGTATCACGGCGGTGGTATCGGTCAAGCTTGTCAACGCGCAATTTGAATCGCAGACCAAGGATAAGCTGAACAACAGCTTTATCCGTCAGTTTGTCAACGAATGCGTATCCGATAAGCTGGCGACCTTCTTGGAAGAAAACCCGACGGCGGCGAAAGAGCTGGTGCTGCGCTGCATCACGGCGCAGAAAGCGCGCGACGCGGCGAGAAATGCTAGAGAGCTGACCAGAAGAAAGGGGGTATTGGGTTCGTCGACCCTGCCTGGCAAGCTGGCGGATTGTTCGGATAAGCGCAGCGAGCTGTGCGAAATCTACATCGTAGAGGGTGATTCGGCAGGCGGCACGGCAAAGACGGGGCGCGACAGACGGTTCCAAGCAATCCTGCCCCTTAGAGGTAAGATTTTGAACGTAGAAAAGGTACGCCTTAACCGCGTTTTGGAAAACGAAGAAATCAAAAATATGATCACCGCGTTCGGCTGCGGAATTTTAGAGGACTTTGACGAAAGCAAGCTCCGCTACGACAGAATCATTTCTATGACCGATGCCGACGTAGACGGCGCGCACATTCGAATCCTTTTGTACACTTTCCTGTTCCGCTATATGCGCCCTCTTATCGAACACGGGCACGTGTACGCGGCAAAACCGCCCCTTTATAAGGCGACCAGCAAGAACGGCAAGCAGGTTGATTATCTGTATTCGGAGGAAGAAAAGCTGGCGTATGAGGCGGCGGCAACGACGAAGGTGGAATATCAACGCTATAAAGGGCTTGGTGAAATGAATGCCGAACAGCTGTGGGAAACGACGATGAATCCTGAAACCAGAACCTTGGTCCGCGTGACCATGCAGGATGCGGCAGAGGCCGATCAGATGTTCACCATGCTGATGGGCGAAAACCCCGAACTGAGAAGAAAGTTTATTGAGGAGAATGCCTCCCTCGTCACAGACTTGGATGTCTAAACTACGTATATGCGTTGCAATACTTCGTCGAACTTGCGTTTTCCCTTGCTCGTGTACGTCCGTGTACAACTCTCGTCGGGAAAGCCGTGTTCTTCTTGTCTTGCTCGCATCTCCGCAGTTTACAAGAAAGGGAAAAGACTTATAATTGATAAGGAATAGAAAAAAATGGCTAAAAAAGAAACGAGTCCGGAATTAACCGAAGAATTTAAACAAAAACTAGCGATGACCAAAATGCTGGACATGGAGGTGGACGAGGAACTGAAACGTTCCTTCCTTGCCTATGCAATGGCGGTAAACAAATCCCGTGCGATTCCCGACGTTCGCGACGGCTTGAAACCCGTGCATAGAAGAATTTTGTATTCGATGCACGAAATGGGCTTGTATAACGATAAGGCGTACAAAAAGTGCGCCCGTATCGTCGGTGACTGTATGGGTAAATATCACCCGCACGGCGACAGCTCGGTGTACGACGCTTTGGTGCGTTTGGCGCAGGATTTCACCATCAATGCGCCGCTTGTAGACGGGCAAGGGAACTTCGGTTCGGTAGACGGCGACGGCGCGGCGGCAATGCGTTATACCGAGGCGAAATTGAGCAAGCTTGCGGCGGAAATGCTGCGGGACTTGGATAAGGAAACGGTGGACTTTTTGCCCAACTTCGACGGTACGGAAGAGGAACCTACCGTACTGCCCTCTAGATACCCCAACCTTTTGGTGAACGGTGCAGACGGTATTGCCGTGGGTATGGCAACGAATATCCCTCCCCACAACCTCGCAGAGGTCATCGACGGCACGATCGCCATGATCGATAACCCTGAAATTACGATTGACGAATTGATGGAATATATCCCTGCTCCCGATTTCCCTACGGGCGGCATCATCATGGGCAGAAGTGGGATTAAGAACGCGTACAGAACGGGTCAGGGCAACCTCATCATCCGTTCCAAGTGCGAAATCGAGGAATACGGCACGGGCGGCAACACCCGTAGCAGAATCATCGTACACGAGATCCCGTATCAGGTGAACAAAGCGAACTTAATCAAGACGATCGCAGACATGGTAGGGGATAAACGCATCGAGGGCATCTCTGACATTCGCGATGAATCGGACAAGGACGGTATGCGCATCGTCATTGAAGTGAAGAAAGACGCCAACGCGCAGGTCGTTTTGAACACGCTGTATAAAAAGACCAAGCTGCAAATTTCCGACGGTATCATTCTGCTGGCGCTGGTGGAAAACGGCACCGAGCCCAAGACCCTGAACCTCTTAGAAATTTTACAAAACTATCTCAACCACCAAAAGGAAGTCATCACCAGAAGAACGAAATTTGAACTTGCAAAAACGGAAAAGCAGGCGCATATTTTGGAAGGCTTGGTGCTGGCGCTTGCCAATGTGGACGAGGTCATTCGTATCATCAAGGCTTCTGCAGATAAGAAAGAGGCGGTGGACGGCTTGACTGCGGCGTTCGTTTTGGATGAGGAGCAGGCAAACGCGATTTTGGAAATGCGCTTGCAGAGGTTGACCTCGCTGGAAGTAGAAAAGCTGAAAGAAGAATTGAACGGCTTGCATCTTAAAATAGCCGACTTAAAGGATATTTTGGCAAACGAATCCCGTATCATGGCGATCATTCGCGACGACTTGACGGATATCAAGAACCGCTATCCCGCCCCCAGAAAATCGGAAATTTCCTTGGACTACGGCTCGATCGACGATGAAGATTTGATCGACAGAGAGGACGTTGTCATTTCCTTGACCCATTCGGGCTACATCAAGCGTTTGCCCGTTGCCGAATACAAGGCGCAGGGCAGAGGCGGCGTAGGTCTTACGGCGCACAAGCCCAAGGACGAGGACTATGTGGAAAAGATGTTCGTTGCATGCACGCACGACCCGATTTTGCTCTTCTCTTCAAAGGGTAAGGTTTATTCGGTGAAGGGCTACGAAATCCCTGAGGCGAACAGAAATGCCAGGGGCAGGGCTGTGGTGAATATCGTTCAGCTAGATCAAGGCGAAAAGATTCAGACGGTACTTCCCGTGATTGCAAATAACGAGGGCTACCTCATTATGGCAACCAGAAACGGCTTGATCAAAAAGACCTCGACGGCAGAATTTGCGCGTATTCCCAGAAACGGTAAAATAGCAATCAACCTCTTGGAGGAGGACAGCCTGATTTCCGTACAGTTCGCCACGGGTGAGGATGAGATTTTGGTGGCGTCCAGAAAGGGCAAGTGCATTCACTTCTCTGAAAAAGACGTACGTCCTACGGGCAGAGGCACGCAGGGTGTGCGCGCGCTGGATTTAAATAGCGACGATTACTTGGTGGATATGCTGGTGGTCGATAAAGCGAAGGATATCTTCACGCTGACGGCGCAGGGCTACGGCAAACGCTCTTCGATTGAGGATTATCGCTTGCAGAACCGTGGCGGTAAAGGTATCAAGGCAGGTTTGTTCTCGGATAAGACGGGCGATCTTGTCAACATGAAACAGGTCAGCGACGAGGACGATATCATGATCATCACCACGGCGGGCACGATCATTCGTATGCATGCGGACACGATCAGCCGTATCGGGCGTTCGACGCGCGGCGTGAAGGTGATGAACGTCAAGAGTGGCGAAGTAGCTACCGTAGACGTCACCGAACGGGACGACGAGGCAGAGGCGGTTGCGCCCGAGGAAACGGCGGCGGATCTTCCCCCTGAAGAAGTAGCGTCCACCGACGAGGAATAAGCAAAAAACCCTTGGAAAAAATCCAAGGGTTTTTCTTTTAGGGTGTTGCAAAAAGAAAACAATTGTGATATACTAAAAGCATAAAAAATTGTTAAAAAAACAAAAACAAGGGGGCAGGTATGAAAATAACACTCATTACAGGCGCGACGGGCGGAC
>JAZURU010000152.1:0-5106 GCA_045606365.1 Candidatus Scatosoma sp.
AGATGTTCCTTACCCGCTTGGGTGAGGGTAGTAAAGCGGTGGTGACGGGGGACGTCACGCAGATGGATTTGCCGGACGGGAAGGAAAGCGGCTTGATCCACGCCACCAAGATTTTGGACGGAGTGGAAGGGATCGCGGTAGAACGTTTAACGGCAAAGGACGTCGTAAGGCATCCGCTGGTGATGCGTATTATTCGCGCATACGAAAAGGACGCTGAAAAGAGGGCTGCAAAAGCGCCGCAAAAGGAGAAAGAAGAAAGATGAACGAAAGAAAAGTGGAATGGACGAAGAACGCCGCCGCAAAAAGCGTAGTGCTGTTTGTGGTGCATTTCGTCGTGCTGGTGCTGGTGTCGATGATTCTGCTTTTGTGGGGCAAGTTTGATAAGCTTGCAGAAGAGATGAACGACAACGGCGCGGATTATTTATACATGGTCTTTTGCCTTTTGATGCTGACGATCGTGATGTACACCTACTTCTTCTTTGAAAGTAGGGGAACGCTGGCAAGCGGGAAGTCAATTTCCTTGATCTTCACCGTGCTGGACGTGTACGTCGTCATCGCCTTTTTGCTGGGCAAACAGGGCAGCAGCGTATCGGCGGGGGAAACGGTCGCCTACGGTATATTTGCTAGGCCGGTGGCGTTGGTAGCGTTGCTCATTCTGTCCTTGATCGGCAGAAAAGAGGCGATTTTTTTGAATATTTTTAGCGGGATTTTGATGTTCCTTTTGGACATTGTCAGCGCCCGCATGGTGATCACGCAGACGGCGTATTCCTCGCTGATCATCACCTTCGTTGCAGGTATGCTTGCCATATTCCTTGCCAGCAAGGCAAAGACGCGGTTCAGCGTCGTGGTTGTCGGGGTGCTAATTGTCATTCCCATCATTCTGATCATTTTCCTTTTAAAACTGACGGACATGGTGGATATCTCTATCCCCACCCCCAGCGAAACCTTCTGGCCGGACATGCTGATGCAGATGGGCTACGGAGTGTTCGGGGCGATGACGTCGGCAGTGCTGTTCCTGTTCATCTTGCCGATTTTTGAATGGCTGTTCAACTGCTTGACGGCGTACCGCTTGCGTGAAATTACCGCGCACGACGCTCCTCTTTTGAAGAAATTGCAGCAGGAGGCGCCCGGTACGTTCAACCATTCGGTGATGGTAGCGCAGCTTGCCGAGGCTTGCGCTGCGGCGTTGAACGAGAACGTCGATTACGCCCGTGCTGCCGCATATTATCACGACGTGGGAAAGCTGCACCAGCCCGAATATTTTACCGAAAACCAGCAGGATTACAACCTGCATGACGAGCTGACCCCCGAACTTTCCGCGGACATTATCCGCTTGCACGCGCAGGACGGCAGCGATCTCATTCGCTCCCATCGTCTGCCGCAGTTTTTGGGGGACGTGGCTATGCAGCACCACGGCACCTTGCCCATTCGTTATTTCTACGCAAAGGCGTTGAAGATGACGGACGGCGAGCTGAGCATCGAGGACTTTTCCTATCCCGGACCTAAGCCCAAGACGAAGATCGCGGCGATCATCATGATTGCAGACGGATCCGAGGCGGCGGTGCGCGCGCTGCCCAAGCGCACGCCTGAGGCGGTGGAAAAGGTGATCCGCGGCGTAATTGAGGAACGTATGGAGCTGGAACAGTTCTCCGATTGCAACGTGACGATGCAGGATCTTACCATCATTCGCAAGACGTTGGTGGAAACCCTTTCGGGCGTGTACCATCACCGCGTGAAATACCCCAACATCAAATACGGCAGAGGGGAAGACGGCTCTGCAAAGGGGGAGGTATGACGACCTTTCGCTTTGAATGTGAAGACGAGTTGTTCCCCGCGCAGAATGCGTGCGCGCTTGCCGAGGCGTTTTCGGACGTCGTACAGGCGGATTGCACGCTGTGCTTTGAATTTTTGTTCGTGGACGAGGAGGAAATTCAGCGGCTGAACCGCGAAACGCGGCAGCTGGATAAGGTGACCGACGTTTTAAGCTATCCTACCTTGGACGGCATAAAGGGCAAAGCCCTTTACGCGGAGGAATATCCGTACGATATAGACGAGGAGGGGAACCTGTTTGTCGGCTCGGTGGTCGTGTGCGTAAAGCGGGCGGAAGAGCAGGCGGAGGAATATGGGCACAGCTTGCAACGTGAGCTGCATTACCTTTTGACGCACGGCGTGTTGCATTGCCTTGGGTACGACCACATGACGGAGGGCGACAAGGCGGAAATGCGCCAAAAAGAAGAATACGTTTTAGGAAAATTAGGGATCGTTAGAGAATGAGAAGTGGATACGTAGCCGTAATCGGCAGAGCAAACGCAGGAAAGAGCACGCTGATCAACGTGATGGTGGGGGAAAAGGTGAGCATCGTTTCCCCTAAGCCGCAAACCACAAGGGATCGAATCTTGGGGGTATTGACCGAGGACGATTATCAAATCGTGTTCGTGGATACGCCGGGGATTTATAAGGCGAGAAACGAGCTGACCGACCGCATGATGCGTTCGGTGGAAACCAGCGCGCGCAGCGTGGATTACATTCTGTACGTGGTAGACGGGCACGACGGCGTGGGGGAAGAGGACTTTGCCCTGATGCGAAAATACAAAGAGCTGGGCATCCCCATGGCGATCGCATATACCAAAATCGACATCATGCCCAAGGAAAATATACCCCTCGATATGGCAAAATTTTCAGATGCGGGCTTGGATCTGGACGTGTTCCCCGTTTCGGCAAGAAAGGGCAAAAACGTCAAGGCGCTGAAGGAATTTTTGGTGCAGCAGATGCCTGAAGGGGAAAAGATTTTCCAGCAGGAGATCGTTTCGGATAAAAGCGAAAAATTTATGATCGCAGAGATCATGCGGGAAAAGATTTTGTTGAAGTTCGACAAGGAAATTCCGCACGGCGTAGCGATCGTGATTAACATTTTCCGTTTGCAGGAAAACGGCGTGTGGGAAATCAACCTCGACATCGTTTGCGAACGGGCAAGCCACAAGGCGATCTTGATCGGCAAGCAAGGGAAAGCCATCAAAGAGGTTTCCTCGTTTGCGCGGCAGGATATGGAAAAATTTTTGGGCGCGAAGGTCTTTTTAACCACCTACGTCAAGGTGAAAGAGGATTGGCGCGACAGACCTAACCTCTTAAAGCAATATGGCTATGAAGAGGATGAGGAATTTTAAGAAAGTATTGCAATACTTTCTTTGATTGAGAAGGCGGCATACACCACGGCGGATTGCGCTGCGGCGGCAGGGGCATTTCTCTGCATAGTCTTACTCCCCTTCACACACACTGTGGAAAAGAAGGAGGGCAAGGCTATGAAGGAAAAAAAGGGCTTTGACGGCGCGGCAAAGCTGGCGTGGGATATGTTTGAAAAGACGGGCAGTATTGCCTATTATATGCTGTTCTTAGAATTGAACAACGGCAAACATCATTGAAAACAAGCGCTGTTGTTCACAGCTACGAAAGGAAAAGGTAAGGACGAAAGATGGAATGGAAAACGGACGCCCTGGTGCTTGGCGGGATAGATTATAAAGACCACGACAAGCTGCTCACGCTGTTCACGGCGGAGAGGGGAATCGTGCTTGCGGGCATCAAGGGGGTGCGTAAACCAAAAGCCAAGCTTGCGTTCGCGGCGCAGCCGTTCGCCTTTGCCGAATACGTGCTGGTGGAAAAAGGGGAGCATTATACGGTAAAATCCGCCTATTTGTACGACGGATTTTATCCCTTGCGATTGGACGTCGAGCGTTTCTACGCCGCAAACGGCATCGTTGCCGTCTGCAAGGCGGTTGCGCCCGACGGCGAACGTCTACATTCCTTGTTCGTTGCCGCGGTGCAGGCGATAAAAACGCTGGCTTATGCGGAAACGGACGCAATCGAAACGCTGGTTGGGTTTATGCTGACGGCGGCGGGCGAGGCAGGGTACTTCGTCGATTTGGACGGCTGCGGAATCTGCGGCGAAAAGATCGAGGGCGCACCCTATTTCGATTTCGACGCGGGGCATTTTACCTGCGGCGGGTGTTCGGTTGGTTCACGCGCCAGCGTATCCACCTATCATACGCTGCGAAAATGCGCTTCGCTGGAATATGACGAGGGTCAAACGCAAGGGGGCAAAAAGCGCGCCTTACGCCTTATGAAGGCGTTCCTCGAAGGCAAGACGGATACCGAGCTTGCCTGCATTGGGGAACTTTTGCAAATTTGTACCGAGAGGTAAAACGCTTGGGAAGGTTGCCAAAGTAAGGAGAAGATTATGGCAGAAGAGGTAAAGAAAAAAGCAAAGCCCCGTACAACGAAAAAGGCGGGGGCAGGTACGCAGTTAACCGTAGAAAAGCAGGAGATCCAGCAGGCGGAAAGTGCTTTGGAAAGCGGGGTGGAAACGGCGGGCTTGACGGCAGCGAAAACGGCAGCGAAAACGGCGAAAGCACCTAAAAAGGCTGTTGCAGAAAAGGCGGTAAAAGCCGCTAAGCAGCCCGTGGAGCAGCGTGCGGAACAATCCGCTGAGCAGCCCGTGGGAAAGACGCCTGCAAGGCGTACCCGTAAAAAGGCAGAGCCGGCAGAAGCACCCGCGGAAATCGTTGCGGAAACATCTGTAAAGGCGGAGGAACCGAAAAAGCGCGGCCGCAAGAAAAAGGCGGAAGAACCTATCTTGGCGGTGGAAGAGGTTACAAAAATGCAGCCGTCCGTAGAGGCGGCGGTAGAAACCGTTCAGGGGCAAACAGAGCAAACGGCGGAAAAAACGGCTGAAAAAACCGCGAAAAAACCCGCAAAAAAGGCAGAAAAAACGGCAAAAAAAGGGCAAAAAACGGGTGAAAAATTGGATAAAAAACCCCAGCAGGACACACCCGAAACCAAGCCTGAGGAAAAAGCCCCTGCGTTGACAAAAGCAGAAAAGAAGGAAGTTGTCAAAAAACTGACGAGGGAGCTTTTGCAAACGGAATGTAAATGGGCAGAGCTGGTCGATCGGGTGGCGCAGGGGTATAAGGACGCCTATCCAACCCCTGAAAACGCCAACTTAAACGACGTAAAGGGCAGGGTTGGTTCGGTGCTGCACGTGATGCAGGAAGAGGGCGAAATCGTGCTGGATGGCAATCTGGTAAAGCTGGCGGAAAAAGGGGCGAAGATGGA
>JAZURU010000153.1:0-7471 GCA_045606365.1 Candidatus Scatosoma sp.
AGTATACCAGCGCTTTGGTAAAGCCGTCAAAGGTCAAGCTAACGTCCTGCGTGTACGTACCCACATCGGGGTTGGAAATATTCATCGCCATATACATGTAGTTGCCGTTGTCCAAATCCTTCAATTCGGAAACCAATGCCAGCTCTTTGTTTACCGAGAAAGCGCTCAGCTGCGTAAAGCTGTTTGCCGTGGTGATTTTATTTACGTGCGTTTTGTCCGAAGATACCGAGCTGCCCGAATACTGTTTGCTGCCCTGATAGGTAAAGTTCAAAACAACCTTCGCAAAGATCTGGTTATCTGCCATGATACCTTTCATGACATCGTACAAATACGTAGGATTGCCGTTATAATCTACGAACGAGCCGCCGTCCACGTACGATTCGCCGCCCGAAAGGTCGCTCTCGCTGCGCGTGTAGTAGGTGTAGTATGCAATCTGCTTTGCGCCAAAGCCGACAAGGATATTGTTCAGCCACTTTGCGCCCGCCTCGGTCATTTGGCGTCTGTGCACCGTGCCGTCCGCATTGTTTTCAAACGCCTGCGTGACGTTATAGAAAGCAATGTTTCTGTCTGCCGCCGCCTTCGCCACGATCTGCAAGCAAGGAATGTACGACTGGCTCATCACCAGATTTCCACTCGCATTTTCCATCAACGGATAATCGTCGTACATGATCGAATCGGGATTCATAGCGTTCAAGAAATCGTTGATGTATTGCGTATAACGCTTTACACAGTCCGTAAATTTATCGCTAAGACCAAGCCGATATTTCCAATGATCCCAATCGTAAGTACCCGAAGTAGCGGGATAATAATTCTCGTACACTTCCTGCGTATAGTTCAACGGGTTGAGGTTATATTGAATATGCAGATTCCAACCGTTCTTTTCGCTGACGCGTTTAATCGAGTTATACACCGCCGCATAGGCAGAGAGCATCGAATATTTCGGCTCGTCACCCAGCTGCACGCCGTACATGCCAGGGTGGGTTGCATAATCTTCCAACCAATTATAGATCTCCGTATCGAGGTCGGTTTCCGTTTCGTACAGACAGCCGCTGCCGACGATTGCCTCTTCCTTCATGCTCAGGTACAGAATACGGCTATCTTGCAAGATCGTCTTATGAATGCCGACCTTTGCCAAATCGTCCAAAAGCTTCTTTGCTTTGGCAAGCGAACCCGTCGAACCGTCGATTAACACGTCGTTCTGCGGGAAGTAAATGGTCATACCTGCCTGGCCGTACTGTGCATACTGCTTGAGGTTGGCAAGCGATTTACCGATGTAATATTTCTGTCCGTCGATTTCGTACGTGCCGTCGCTGTAAGCGCTGTATGCATAGAAATCAAACTGTGCGGTGCTGCTGCCATAGCCCAGCAAGCCGTCGTCCACAGGAACGTCCTCGCCGCCTTCCTCGCCTTGATTTTCAGCGATTTCCAGATTGATAAGCATTTCCTCTATGGTCGTATCTTCATATACGCCCCAAACCTTATCCAGCGTAGTCGCCGTACCAAAATGACCGTACAACACGATAGAGCCTTGCAGCGATTGATCTCTGCTCTCGCCGTCCTTTACAAAACCTTCGGTAAAGAAATTATAGGTTTCTGCCGAGAAGTATTCGACAACTTGTTCATTGTCCAAATCATACAGATAATAGACAATTTTTACGCTGGCGGCATTATCGCCTTTTTCCATACCCATAATCAGGCGGTACTGCTTACCCTCTACAAGGTTGGCTCTACCCAGCGCAACGTTATTATTGCTGCCGCTGTTGGAAGAAACCGCTTGGAAACCAAGGATACCGTTCTTACCCGAAGTCAGCGTATTATGCAGCATATAAGGACCTGCTACCGCTAAACCTTTACCGTCCCATATAGACTTGGAATCGTTATATTCGGTATACAAAACGCCTTGCCACGTCGTCAAACCAGTAAGCACCACCAAGCCGAATTTATCACCGTTCTGATAATACATCGACTCGTTATAGTTGTTAGCAAAGAATGCCACAGACGGCATATTCTGACCCGTGAAGTCAAACGCCACGTAGTCGTTAAAGCTATAGTTGCCGTCAAACGCAAGATACGATTGATTTACCGTACCGATAACGCCGTTTTGGTTATTCGAGCCCGAATAATGTGCGTTATCACCGATACTGCTACTATTCAAAATCACGTTGCTGGCAATGTCTGTGTTATGCGAAGTGATAAGTTTATCAATACCTGCGTACTTTGCAGTGTAAGTGATGTCGCCCACAACAGGCGCAAGTACCTTATCCCAACCCGAAAATTCGTAGCTGCCATACATCCAGTCGCCCTCTTTGGTAGGAACGACTCCTAAGTAGTACGCCGTCGTACCTGCGCGTACCTCATGTTCCTCAAGCAATTCACCGTTTTCGTCCACAAAGCTTACCGTGTAGGTAGCATCGCCGTTCAACGCGCTGGCAACCGTAGCGATATCCGTATCCTCGAATACGCCGTGCAGCTTGTCGATTTTAGTTTCTACACCGAATTTGCCATAGAGCACGATAGAACCTGCCAAATCGGTAGGTTTCATATTGCCAACCTGCTCATTCGATCCCGTAAAGAAATTCCACGTATACATACTTGCTTCTTCAACAACTGTAGCCGTATCCAAATCATACAGATACCAGTTCAATTGAATCGCGCTTGTGCCGTATTCCGTAAAGCCCATAATTATGCGGTAATGAGTACCGTCTACAAGGTTGGCTCTACCCAGCGCGGAAGTCTTAAACGCATCGCTACAGAAATTCCCGTTGCTTGCGTCCTGAATCATATACGGGAACCCGTAGTTGATATATGTACCCGCTGTTTTACCAGAATACAGATTAACAATTTCAGAGCCGTCCCAAGTCAAAATACCCGTAACCACGACGATACCTTGTTTGGTCGTACCCTCTGCATACATCGAATTGTTGTAATTTTTCGCAAAGAACGCGATTTCGGGAAGATTTTTACCCGTGAAGTCAAAGGCGATATAATCGTTTAACGCATAGTCGCCGTCCAACGCGAGGTAAGACTGATCTACCCAACTGGTAATACCATCCGAATCTTCATTTTGCTGACCTTGCGTATAGTTTGCACCATTGCCTAAACTGCTGGCTGCCAGTGTAATGTCATCACCAAAAGAAACCCCCTTGGACGTGCTAACCGTGACGTCATCGCGTTTCGTACCCGTATAGGTCGCCGTATAGGTGACGTTCTCCGTCACCTCGGTAAGCTCCTTATCCCAGCCTGCAAAGGTATACGATTGACATACTGCGTCGGGATAACGAACGGGATCTTCACCGACATATTCGGGCGTTGTGCCAACGGAAAGTTGATATTCTTCCAAAAGCGTGCCATCCCAGTCTTGGAATGCGACCGTTTTTAAATCCATATCAAAAGCAGCCTTGATGTCTGCTATGGTAGTATTTTCATACACACCCCACATCTTATCAATGGTGGTTGCTACATTTGCAAATTTGCCGTACAATACGATTGCACCACCATCGTCAAACAAAGTTGAAGTGCTGTCTGAATAGAAACTCTCACTAGCGTTATTAAACACAGCCCAAGACTGCTGCGAAATTTCCTCTACTATCGTGTTCGTGTCCAAATCATACAAAGCATATTTCAATGTAATGGCACTTTCGGACGCCTTTGTAAAGCCCATAATCACACGATAGTGTTTATCGTCTACCAGATTTGCTCTCGCCAACTTAGCAGAGATCGCATCCATAATGTTGATACTAATATCTTTTGCCGCCCAACCTTCGCCAGAACCACCAAAGTTTGCCATATAGGGTCCAGAAACAACGACAATAGTACCAGACCCACCGACCGGAGAAATAGCACTACCGTCCCAAGTCATAATACCACTGGCAACTACAACACCATTCTTGCCACCATTCTCGGAATACATATAAGCGTCATAATTTTTTGCAAAGAACGCAACCTCAGGCATATTTTTGCCCGTGAAATCAAACACTATGTAATCATCAAACGAATATTTACCGTTCAAAGCATAGTATCCTTGATAACCGTTATCGTTTGCATTAGGACCATAATAGCCATCTGTCGGGCTTCCCATAACACCCGCTTCTAATGTAATAGTATCACCGCTAAGCGTTGCATTATAAGCGGTGGGCAGATTAAAGTCTTTCGCGATGGCGTCGATCGTGGTATTTTCGTAAATATCGTATACCTTATCCAAAACGGTGGTCGTGCCGAAATAGCCATAGGCTACGATCGAGCCTGAACAGAACTCGTCTCTCGTCTGTTCGTCATTTGCCCAGTCGTCCGCAAAGAAGTTGTAGGTGTTGATCGCCTGCGATTCTACCACCTGGTTGAGGTCTAAATCGTACAAGCTATACACCAGCTTGATCGCTTTGTTCGAAAGGTCGTCGCCCGGCTGGAAGCCCATAATGATACGGTAATGCTTGCCGTCTACCAGGTTTGCCCTACCCAGCGCAACGTTCTCCTGATTGCTATGCAGCAATACGCCATCTTTCGTATCTGCAGCATTATTCCCTGTATTGTAAATCATGTGAGGGCCCCACATTGCAAGCCCTGCGCCGTCCCATACGCTGGTACTGAAAGGACCCTCGCCTTCAGCGGTCTTACCCGTGGTGAACAATCTGCCGTCCGGCCACGTAAAGCCGGTGGCAACCACGACGCCGTTTTTCGTGCCGCCGCCGTAGAAAACGGACTTAGAAGCCCCGCCTTCGGTATAGTTATTGGCAAAGAACGCCATGGTAGGCATATTCTTGCCCGTAAAGTCCGCCACGAAATAGTCGTTAAAGCCATAGCTGCCGTCAAAGGCAAGATAGGCTTGATCCGCCGTGTTCGATTTATCGGTAGGGTTAGGCGCATCATTTGTTGTCCCGGGATAATATGCGCCGTCACCAAGGTCGCCGCTTGCCAAAATCACCTTTTGACCAAGCACGTCGCTCTTTGAATCAATCGTACCACCGTTTCCCAGCGTTGCGCCGTAGAGGGACATACCGGTAAAAGTTTTTACGTCGCCCTTTGCGAATTTCCACTTTGCGTATAAGTTCTGATCCGCCGTGACTTCCTCCGTGGAGCCGCCCACCCATTCTACGAAATCAAATCCGTCTCTGGTAGGGTCGGAAACCTCTGCTGCGTCCTGTCCGTCCTGCACGAACTGCATATCCACCAAGCGGTTGCCGTCGTAAAATTTCACAACGTGCCCCGTTTGCTTGGTGACGGACACGTACGAATCCATGGCGTCGCCGCTAAGCCCCTCTTTCACGAATACGTTTTTGCCGTTAACTTTCTCGACAAAAGTAGCAGAATTTCCCAGCTTTTGGGTAAATGCCGCAATCTTTTCTTCGGTATCCAATACGATGGGATGATCCGCGTCGCCCAGCCAGTCGCCATACGCCGACATGATGCGTTCTTCGTATAATTCCTCAGCGTCCAGCATTGCCGCCAGCACGATTTCGTACTGCGTTCTGGTCTGCGCCTCAATGTTTTCTACGTTGGTTTTATCCTCTGCCAACTGCGCGTACGTACGCGTACCCGTACCCTCTTGTATGTACATGAATGCAGACAAAGTCTTGTCGTACAGCTTTACGCCGTTCAACTCGTTTTCATCAAGCTTGGTGATTACGATGTTTGCGTAGTAGTAGCCGTTCTCTTGGTAAATCTTATCCTCGTCTAATACGCCGCCGACCTTGATTGCTATGCTTGCGTATTCGCCCCCTAAGTAGTCGATTTTATCAAATTCCTCTACGGGCGCAACGTAGCCGTACAGCTGGACATTATCCTGCGGGTCGTTCGTGACAAGCATGTCATAGTACGCCTGATCCATCTTCGCCTTGAAGCGCAAGCCGTTTTTGCTAAGCTGTATGCCTGCGCCGTATTCCATTGCAAAGACTTCGCCACCCGCCGCACGTACAGGAAATACGTACGTACAAACGGATAACAATAAGGTTGCGATAAATGCAACAATGCACGTAAAGAGTGCGCTGATTTTCATTCTTTTCTTCATAATGCCCTCCTTACGAATTGCTCCCAAAATTACCTTCGAATTCATTGTCCTTGGATTCGTCCGACATGCTTAAAACGTCGATCTTAAAATCAAAGACAAGAACCTCCACCATAGGAGCCGCGTATTCTTTCTTTTCCCAAATACGTTCCATATATGTTCTCCTTTTTTTTGCACCGAGCCGATCTCGGTTTTTATTATCTTCTTTTAAAACGGAATGACAAACGAAGCCTCACCGGGCGCGCACTTCACGTTCAGTTTCGAACCGTTCAGCTTATGCAGCGTTCTTTCGCCGTCACGGTACACCAATGCGTACTTAAATTCCGAATCAAATTCCAACGTGATCGTCTGATATACAAGGCTGCCTTGATACATCGGGTCTACGATGTTCATCGCCATATACATATACCGCCCGTTCTCTTCGTCGTACATTTCGTTCACCATCGCGCATTCCTTGTTGATGGAAACGCTTTTCAGCTTTTCGTACTTCGTGTTGTTCACGTTTTCCACGTACCGTACGTGCGCCGTGGAATAGTTGGGCGCAGCGTTGACGAATACGCCGCTTTTTTGGTACTTAAATTGCAATACCGTCGGCGCAAAGCGTTGGTTATCCGCCATGATTTCTTTCATGAAATAGTAGATATTCGTCGGCTTTCCGTACATCGACACGAACGAGCCATTGTCGTACTGATAGAAGGACTCGCCGCTGCTTACGCTTTCCGTTCTGGTGTAATAGGTGAAGTACGAAATTTCCGTCACGCCAAAGCCGAGCAACATATTGTTCAGCCACTTTGCGCCCGCCTCTGTCAGCTGACGCATAGATTGCGTGCCGTTAGAGTTCATTCCAAACGACTGCGTCACCATATGGAATTCGATGCCTTCGCGCTTGCAGATGTCCGCAATATATTGCAGGTTGGGAATATACGTTTCACGAAGCTTACCGTTTCGCAAAGGATAATCGTCATAGCGGATATAATCGGGCTTCATGGACGAGAGGAAGTTTTCGATATACTGCTTATAACGGATAAACCCGTCCTCAAAGCTGATAGACCCCGTCGTATCTGCGAACTGTTCCGTGCCCTCTACGTAAGGGTAAAATTGCTGATACACTAATTGTGTAAGATTCAGCGGATTGAGGTTAAAGCTGATGTATAAATCCCAGCCGTTCTTGTCGCTGACGCGCTTGATCGAATTATACAAATCGCCGTAGGATTTATACCAAACGTTCTTCGGCTCGTCTGCAAGGCACACACCGTAAACGCCGGGATAACCTGCGTACAATTCAAGCAGGTCCTCCACCGCCGCATCCAGCTCCTCTACCGTAGCAAACTGGTCGTCCGCGTCGCCGATCAAACCCTCTGCCTCTCGCTGGCCGTCCGTTAAATCGGGGGTAGCGTCTCTGTCCGGCTCGTTCAAGCCCAGCCAAGAAAGCTGTTCGTCGTACAGAATGGTTCTGTCCATGCCGATAGCAAC
>JAZURU010000154.1:0-2848 GCA_045606365.1 Candidatus Scatosoma sp.
ATGACGACAGACATCCATGCATATCGTAAATTGGCGCTTAGCTGGGGCGTTTTGCCCGCTTATGCGGAAGAGTTTAACTCGGTAGATATTCTCTTCTATTTTGCTAAGCAAACGGCTATAAAAAGTGGATTGGTTAAAAAAGGTGATACGATCGTCATCACAGGCGGCACGCCAAACGGAAAAAGCGGCAATTCTAACCTTATCAGCGTAGAAACTATTTAACAACCATCCATTAAGATAAAATATGATAAAAAGCATTTCAAGCTGCCTTGAAATGCTTTTTTACTATGACTTATTCCATATGAGGCAAAGCGCTATAAAATCCATTTACTAGAATTGTATGTAATCAAGCCGAAAATGACATACGCCTATGGCAAGGACATACACGGCAAGCCGTGATTACATACCACGCCTTTCGACTTGAATAAAAATCGACAAGTCTCTTGTCGAAACTTGTCGATTTTTTGGCGCAGAGAGAGGGATTTGAACCCTCGTAGACATTCCTGCCTAACACGATTTCGAATCGTGCGCGTTCAGCCGCTCCGCCATCTCTGCAAACAGCTTATTTATTATATATGATTCTATCGAAAAAATCAACTGTTTTTCATGGTTTTTACAAAAAATTTCTCCGCCGTGCAAGCAATTTGCACGACGGAGAGCTATTTTTTTTACATCAAGGTTATCATTAGCTGCGACGCTAGAACAACCAATACCAACGCAATAGGATACGTTGATGCGTAAGCAGCCGCTACGTCATCCGTCTTTGCCGTAGAAATCAGTGTACCAAGCGCAGGCGTCGACGTCATACCGCCCGTAATGGAACCAAGATTGTTCAAAAGCGGCAATTTCAAAACGTATCTACCAAAGAAATACCCTACAATCAAAGGCGCAATCGTCATCACTGCACCACCGACGAAGCCCCAAATCATCTGCACCATGAACTCGGGCGAAATGCTTTCCTTCAGAGCAACGCCACCGTGCACACCTGCCCCCAAAAGGAAGAGCGCCAAGCCCAGCTCACGCATTACCTTCAGCGTGCTCTCTTTTACCTCCAAGGAAAGCTTGCCAATATGCCCGAAATGACCGAACGCTAAGCACATAATCAGCACGCCACCCGTCGTACCGAGCGAAAAACAAGGACCGTTATATCCATCACCCGTCAAGGGAATCGTGATCGAACCGATCAGCAAACCTGCCACAACTGCAAGCGCAAACGGCATAAACCCAAAATCTTCGACCTTAAAGAATTTCGAATAGTCCCGCTTTTCTTCTTCGCCGCCGATTTTTAAGAATTCACGCTCTTTTGCCATATCCGCCTTTAAGAACTTGGGCATCAGCTGTACGAACAATACAACACCGATAACGCCAACGGGATAAGCAACCGCATGCCCAAGCGCTATTACGCCTTCCAGCTCTGCCTCGTTTACAGTTCCCGCAATCGCATCCTTCGCCGCCGAAAAACCAGGGGTGGAGGTAAGCGCACCAGACAAAACACCCGACCAATATTCAGGGCCGTATTGAGGGGTAATCAGGGAGCAAAGCACAGCCACCAAAGTACCCGTCAAGATGATGACGACACCCATGACAATATAGGTTTTGAAGTTCTTTGCAAGGTTTTTAAAGAAGTTGGGTCCTGCAATAAAACCAACGCTACCAACGAACATGATCAAGCCGATATTCTGAATAGGCGATTTTAAATAACCGACAATTGTTGAACTTTCCGTCAAATGAAACTCGGAAAAAACACCTGAATTTTCAGGAATATACGCACAGAGAAAACCTACCAAAATCGCCACCAAGAATACGCCTGCCGTACCTAACGTGACGCCTTTGATATTGACTGCGCCCAGCAAATATCCAACGCCAAGCACCACAAACGCAATCGTAAACAGCGCAAAGGTTTTGTTGAAATTCAAAACGTTTTCTACGCCTTCTTTTTCAACGATGACTTCCCCAAAGATCGTTGTAGATGACTTGGGATGATTGATTGCACATACAATACACCACACCGCCAAAGCAGCAACAACCACAGCCGCGATGACAATCCAGAGCCATTTTAAGCTCTTTTTGTTAGAACCTTCCACTTTTCTATCTCCTTTTTGACAAATGAAAACGCACCAAGTGCATCAGTGCGCTTTCGTCATTATTTCATCATTCCCTAATCAATCTTAATTTGCCTGACGTCTGTAATCGGGAAGGAGTTTCGGAGAACGGACTTCCGTACAAATGCCCGCTTCTTCCAATTCTTTCTCAAATGCGTCCACGTGTGCCAAGGTCAATTCTTTCAATTCTACGCTCCTGCACTTTTCCCCTGCTTGCTGACCAGCGTTTCTACCGAATACGATGATATCCAGCAACGAGTTGCCCATCAAACGGTTGGTACCGTGGATACCGCCCACCGCTTCGCCTGCAACGTAAAGATTTTCAATGCAGGTCATGCCGTTTGCGCCAATATCCAACCCGCCGTTTTGGTAATGCAGCGTAGGATAAATCAAAATCGGTTCTTTGCGGATGTCGATGCCGTACTTACCGAACATACGAAGCATCGCAGGAATACGCTTTTCAATCGTGCCCTCGCCGTTCAAAATATCAATCAGCGGGGTATCCAGCCATACACCCTCGCCGTCCGTCGTCTTGATACCGTTGCCGTTTGCCTTGCACTCACGAATAATCGAGGACGCCGTCACGTCACGCGTTTCCAGCGAATATACAAACGCCTCGCCGTTTTTGTTAACGAGCTGCGCCCCAAGAGAACGCACCTTTTCGGTGACGAGCGCACCATAGATCTGCGTGGGCTCTGCCGCACCCGTAGGATGGTATTGCAGCGTTTCGGGATAGAGAAGCTTTG
>JAZURU010000155.1:0-2428 GCA_045606365.1 Candidatus Scatosoma sp.
CCTCGTAGGTAAAGTCCACGTGCCCCGGGGTGTCGATAAGGTTGTATTCGTATTCCGTACCGTCCTTTGCCGTATAGTACATTCTGACGGGGGTCAGCTTGATCGTAATGCCGCGCTCCCGTTCGATGTCCATGCTGTCAAGCAGCTGTTCCTCCATGTCCCGCTTGGAAACCTGACCAGTCATTTCGATCAGCCTATCCGCCAGCGTACTTTTTCCGTGGTCGATATGCGCGATAATACAAAAATTACGTATGTTTTGATTGGGTTTTGCCATATTTTTACTTCTCTATTTTTCTTTGCAAGCTTTTTAAAAGTCAAATTTTTACGTCAAAGAGCGCCAAAAACATTCTAAGTGCGTAAGACGCGGCTGTGTTTTTCGGCAGAAGCATGCCCACCGAACGCACTGACAGCGCAGGATCGGTTTCCACCACCTTCAGCGTGCCTTCTGCAATTTCCTTTTCCGCATATTCTTTAGGAATTACACCGATGCCCATCCCCTTTACCACCAAGCGTTTCATCAGCTCCCAGCTACCGATTTCAATGGAAGAGGTCAACTCGATACCCACCGAAGAAAGAAAGCTATTCAGCGATTTTGTGGCTACCGTGTCCTTATCTAGTGTGATCAGCGGATATTTTTTTAAGCTGGAAAGGGAAACGGTTTTTCCCGTCAGCTCGCAATATTTTTCGCCCGTGATGAATACGTCCGTCAGCCGTTTGAAATTGCCGTGCAGGGACAGCGCGTCGTCCACCTTCATGGGCAGATTGACAAACGCCACGTCGATTTCGCCGTTTTTCAGATCTTCCAAGGTCTGCGGGGAATAATCGGAAACCAGCTCAATCTTCACCGCAGGATATTTTTCATGGAATTCCACGATCTTTTCTGCCAAGACGTATTCGAAAATCGTATCCGACGCACCGATGCGGATCGTGCCCGTTGCCGAGCTGTTGATCTGCGAAAGCATCACCTGCGCCTCGGTAAACAGCCCCAGCGCCTGCTCGATTTTATCGAAGATGATTTTACCGCCTTGTGCAGAAAGCTCCATACCCCTATGAGTACGGTTGAACAACGAAACACCCAGCTGCGTTTCCAGCTGCTTGATGGACTGCGACACCGCAGGCTGTGAAATGTACAATTCCTCTGCCGCGCGGGTTAAGCTGCCGCATTTAGCTACCGTATAAAACACCTTGTAAAGTTCTAAATTTACCATAATCTTCCCTTATCTTTCGTTTATTTCCCAACGCAGAATTTTTCAAAAATTTCCGTAATGATTGCCTCGGTTGCCGTTTCGCCCGTGATTTCGCCCAAGGCATCCCATGCCGCCCTCACGTCGATTCCGATCAGATCGAGAGGCTGTATTTCGCAGGCGAGAATCGCCGTTTCCAGCTTGTCCACCGCACGCTTTAAGGCGTCGAAGTGCCTTTCCTCAATTAAAAACGCCGCATCCTCGCTGCGAACGCCGCCAAAACCCTTTTCGTACATCAGCGATTTTAAGCGTTGGATCCCCTCGCCCGTGACGGCAGAGGTATGCACATCCGCATCCGTATCCGTATCGTCCGAGGTGGCGTCTACCTTGTTAAACACCTTAATCAGCGGTTTGCCCTGCACCATTTCCAAAACCTTGGCGTCCTCTTCGTCAACGCCTCTGGAAAGGTCTGCCACAAACACCGCCACGTCGCAGGCGCGAATGATGCTCTCCGCGCGGGTGATGCCGATGCTTTCGATGGTGTCCTCGCTCTCTCGAACCCCCGCAGTGTCGTACAGATTGAATTTGGTACCCCGAATTTCAATCGTCCCTTCTACGGCGTCCCGCGTTGTACCCGCCACCGCGGAAACAATGGCTTTGTCATACCCCAGTAGCCGATTTAACAAAGAGCTTTTCCCCGTGTTCGGCTTGCCGCAGATTGCCACCGTAACCCCCGATTTGATTTTTTTACCCGTCGAGTAGGTAGAAAGCAACGTTTTCAGCTCCGTATTCAGTGCCATCAGCGCCGCTTTCAGTTCTTCGATATGCTGTTCCTCGATATCCTCTTCTGGATAGTCCACCGAAACGTCAATGCCCGCCAGCAGGTTTTTCAGGCGTTCCTGCGCGGCTACGATCGCCTCCGTAAGCTTTTCGCTATACAGCATATAGCCCGCCTTGACCTCCGCTTCGCTTTCGCCGTTGATCATATCCGCGATCCCCTCCGCAGAGGCAAGCGAAAGTTTGCCGTTTAAGAATGCGCGTTTGGTAAATTCCCCTTTTCCTGCGCTGCGTGCCCCCAAGCGGAAGGCCTGCTTTAAAACCCCTCTTGCAATGCTTTCACCGCCGTGGCATTGAAACTCCACAACGTCCTCGCCTGTATAGCTGTGCGGCGCCTTGAAATACACCGCCATGCCGTAATCGGTAAAGCCGTCGCAAGCAATCGTACAAGTCGGAGGCCAAGCGGT
>JAZURU010000156.1:0-3037 GCA_045606365.1 Candidatus Scatosoma sp.
GATGGGCAGAATGCACTCTGATGCGCAGTTCGCTGGTTCTTCGTCCGTTCCCGCGCACGTAGAAATGATGGGCTTGATCGGCGCTGGCAACAATCCCATGGTTGGTATGACGGTTGCTTGTGCAGTTGCTATCGAAGAGGCAATGAAAGCGTAAGTTTTCAGCAAATTAGATGCAGATACACACATCTTCCAAGATGTGTCTATTTTTTTTGCCGTGAGAACGTCACTTTTTTAACGAATGCATATTGACAGAATATCAAAAATATTGTATAATAGCCTCATCAATCAAGAAAAGTAGGTATCACTATGTTAGAATGGTTAAAAGCGAATATCGAGATTGAGCAATGCCGATTTTTAATCAGCCTCATATTGGCGGCAATCTTAGGTTTTTGCATCGGTATGGAACGTAAATTCCGTTCGAAAGAGGCAGGGATTCGTACCCATACCATCGTATGCTTTGGTTCGTCATTGATGATGCTTATTTCTATTTACGGATTTGGCGACGGTGCCGATCCTGCCCGTCTTGCTGCGCAGATTGTTGCAGGTATCGGTTTTCTTGGCGCTGGTATCATCGTTTATAGAAAGAATGAAGTGCACGGGCTCACCACGGCGGCGGGGGTATGGACTACCGCAGGTATCGGTATGGCGTGCGGTGGTGGTTTGTGGCTTGTAGCGGTTGGCGCAACCGTGCTGCTGATTTTCTTCCAGTGGCTGCTGCATAGAAATTGGAAAATCTTTAAACCGAAAAAACATTATATCGTCCGCATTGTCTTTGAACAGAAAACGGATGAACGCGAACAGATTAAACAAATCTTTGAAACGGATCGCTATAACAGCTTGGTGATTGAACGTGAGGGGGATAAGCTAGTATATCGTGCTAAGCTGTATACGGATATCGAATATTCTTCTTCGCAACTGAACGAAATTATCGAATCCCATCCGTTTATCCATACCTTGGAGCGCGAGGATGACAACTAAAAAATAGACGGACCAGCTGGTCCGTTTGCTTTTTTTCAATGTGTTATCGCATTTTTGTTAATTGACAATTTTATTTTATCGTGATATAATAATAAAAATATGTAAATGCGAGGATAAAAAAATGAAAGTATTCAAGAAAGATCATTTGGAGGTTCGCGTTTTTGAAAACAGAACGTTGATGGGGCAAGCGGCTGCGCGTGATATCAAGGAAAGAATCATGTCGCTCTTAAAAGAAAAGGCGGAAATCAATATGATTTTTGCGGCAGCACCTTCGCAAAACGACGTTTTAAAGGCGCTTGTTGAGGATAAGGAAATTGAATGGAATCGCGTAAACGCCTATCATATGGACGAATATATTGGCTTGGATCAGAACGCACCGCAGGGATTTGGCAATTTCTTGCGCGATCATATCTTTGGCTTAGTGCCTTTTAAAAGCGTGAATTATATTGACATTACGACTAAGGATCCCGAAGCCGAAGCAGAACGCTATGGAAAGCTTTTACGGGAAAATCCCGCGGATATCGTTGTCATGGGGATTGGCGAAAACGGGCATATTGCATTCAATGATCCACCCGTGGCGGATTTTAATGATCCCAAGACGGTAAAACCTGTAAAATTGGACGAAATTTGCCGTCAGCAGCAGGTCAATGACGGTTGTTTTGCTACGATTGCCGACGTGCCTACGCACGCAATGACCCTCACCGTACCCACGCTGGTGGCGGCGCCGTATCTTTTCTGTATCGTCCCCGCGCCTACGAAAGCAAAAGCGGTGTACGAAACTCTGCATGGTACAATTGACGAACATTGTCCTGCAAGCATCCTGCGCCTGCAAAAGAATGCAGTGCTGTATTTGGACGATAAGAGCAGCGCGTTGCTGTAAGCATATCGAAAAATGGAACGCCCGAATTCGTTGGAACTCGGGCGTCTTTTTATACGTATTTTGCGGTGCAATCTTTCGAGGGAGGGATTCCAAACGCCTTGACGTATTGCTTATAAAAGCCCACGTAGGAATCAAATCCGCATTGTGTGTAAACCTCGGTCGGCTTGTGTCCGCGCTGAATGAGTTGTTGTGCGAAAAGAATGCGTTTATTGTTGATGTATTTTTTGGGTGTAATTTTCAGTTGCTCCTTAAAAAGCTTAAAGAAATACGATTCGGTGATGAATAAACTATTGCTAATCTCCGAAATGCTTTGAATGGTGAACAGATTTTCGTTTATATATTTTAAAGCACTTTCTAAGATAGGGGAAAGGGAGGTAAATTGCGTATTCGTGTTATCGTTAAAATACGCTAAATTCAAAAGGATTTCCCGCAATAGACAGGTGATAGCTAGCTGAGCGTCCTCCTCGCTTAAATGCTCTTGATAAAACTTGATTTTTTCAAAATTCTCTGCAATAATGCTGCCGGGCGGACAATGGATTACGTCGAGATCGTTAGGGATTTTTGCCAGGATATGTGCATCCACCAAATCTGCGCTAAAAGCTACGTTGATTCGTCTATATTCTTCGTTAGAATTTAATGCCAGATAGTGATAGGAGAGTGGACGAACAAAAACCAAGTCGTGATGTTTCAGCTTATATTCGCGGTTTTCCACCACGTGTTTAATATTCCCGCTTTCAAAATAAATAAATTCGTAATGATTATGCGAATGTTTCATGAAAATATTGGGGTGTTCGTTCGGGTTTTGAATGCACACGTAATTGCATTTCAGCAATGCGTCCGAGGAAATAGGTTTCATAATGTATTGCTCCTTTGGTTAAGAAAAGTATACCAAAACTTTTTTTTACAAGCAAGCAATTTCACAAGTGATTTCAGTTTTAGAAATGTAATTGAAGAATTTTTTCTATTTACTTTTAAAATAATATCCTGTATAATGGTATCAAACCCAAATAGAGGAGGCAGTTATGGGAAAGAAATTGAACTTGGCTATCATCGGGCAAGGCAGAAGTGGTAAAGATATTCACGGCGTATATTATTTGTCCGAGCGTAATACTTATTACAACGTAAAATACGTGGTAGAGGCGGACGCTAGACGTAGGGAAAAGGCAGAAAAAATGTATC
>JAZURU010000157.1:0-5840 GCA_045606365.1 Candidatus Scatosoma sp.
CCCAACAAACGCCCCGTCAATACCGTTTTCCAAAAATACGCGCTGTTTCCGCATTTGAATATTTTTGAAAACGTCGCCTTTGGCTTAAAGCTGAAACGCATTGAGAAAAAATACGTCGACAAAAAGGGTAGAGAACGGGTCAAATACGAGAAACTGTCCAAGGACGTCATTCACGAAAAAGTGAAAAAGGCGTTGGAAATTGTAGACCTTGCAGGTTTTGAAAAGCGCAGCGTTTCCACCCTTTCGGGCGGTCAACAGCAACGTATCGCCATCGCAAGGGCCATCGTCAACGAGCCGGAAATCCTGCTTCTAGACGAACCCCTCGGCGCGCTGGACCTCAAAATGCGTAAGGAAATGCAGCTGGAATTGAAAGCCATGCACAAACGCCTGGGCATCACCTTTATTTACGTCACGCACGACCAAGAAGAGGCGCTGACCATGTCCGACACCATCGTCGTGATGGCAGACGGCTCGATCCAGCAAATCGGAACGCCTGAAAGTATCTACAACGAACCGAAAAACACCTTCGTTGCCGACTTTATCGGTGAAAGCAACATCTTCTCTGGCGTGATGACAAAGGATTATAACGTACGCTTCTGCGGAAAGGCATTCCACTGCTTGGATAAAGGCTTTGAAAAGGACGAGCCCGTCGATATCGTCGTCCGCCCCGAGGACGTAAAAATCACCGCCCCCGAAAACGGCATGCTGAAAGGTAAGGTGACCTCGGTAATCTTCAAGGGGATCCACTATCAGATTTTGGTACAATGCGGACGCTATGAAATTGAAATCCAAAGCACCACTACCCCCCAGGTAGGCGAACAGGTCGGCTTGTCCGTCGACCCCGACGGGATTCACGTCATGAAAAAGAAGTTCCGCGTCAACAAGTTCAGCGGTGTTATCACCAAACGCAACACCGTGGAATTTGGCGACGGCGAATTTGATTGCGACGTCACGCAGCTCTATCCGGGCAGCCATCTCGACGAAGAGGGCTACCTCATCACCGTCAAAGGGGAAAAGCTGGATCTGACCGACGTTGAGGTAAACGTGGAGGTCGGCTTGCACGACATCACCATGAGCGACAACCCCGACGAGGGCGGCGCGCAGGGACATATCATTTCCCTGATCTATAAAAGCGAATATTATCGCTATATCGTTCGTACCGAGAACGAGGAGGATTACGTGCTCGCCTGCGAGGATTTGTGGAACGAAAACGACTTTGTCAGCTTGATCATTCCCAAGGAAAAGATCCGCTTAACGCTGAAAAATCCGGAGGAAATCAAGAAATGACGACTGCAAAACCGAAATTACGGTTTTCCAGAAAGCTGCTGGCGATCCCCTACGCGCTGTTTTTGCTCGTATTCGTGGTCGCTCCCCTTTTGATCATCGTCTATTATGCGTTTACAAACGGGGACACGGGCGCGTTTTCTTTGGAAAACTTTCAAAACTTCTTTTCCGGGACGGCAGGACAAAGCTTTTTTCAGTCCAGCCGATTCAAAACGATTGTGCAAAGCTTTGGGATTTCGATCGCCAGCACGCTGGTCTGCCTTTTGATCGCTTATCCCGTCGCGTATATCATCGCACATAGTCAGGTCAAAAACAAAATGGGCTTGCTGCTTTTGTTCATCGTGCCGATGTGGGTCAACTTCGTCCTGCGTATCAACGCCTTAAAAGAGCTGTTAAATTGGATTGGCATCTACAACAAGTCCAACGCATGGAACATCTTCAACACGATCCTCGGTATGGTTTACGATTTCCTGCCCTTTATGATCCTGCCCGTCTACACCACGCTTTCCAAAATCGACAAGAGCTATTTAGAGGCAGCGCGCGATCTGGGCGCGGGCGGCGTAAGCGCGTTTCTCAAGGTGACTTTGCCCCTTTCTAAGGCGGGAATTATGAGTGGTATTTCCATGGTATTCTTGCCCTCGATGACCAACTACGTGGTGTCCAATTACATGACCTTTAACCACACGAAAATCATCGGCGCGTTTATCGACGAATGTTTTAGAAACGATCTGTGGAATTTGGGATCAGTGACGGCGCTACTACTGCTGACCCTGATGTTCTTGATCACTTGGCTGACGGGTGGCTTTAACACCGAATCCGAATCGCAATCGAGAGGTGCGTCCTTATGGTAAAATTCAGAACAATTTTAAAATGGGGCTTTATCGGGCTGATACTGCTGTTTATCTACGCCCCCATTCTGCTTTTGACCGTATACAGCTTTAACGAAACGGAAACCATCACCGATTGGGGCAGCTTTAGCTGGGCGCATTACGAGTATTTCTTCAACCCCGAAAACCAGCCCCTGCCCATCGTTATCCAAACGATTTGCTTGGCTTTGGTCGTTGCCAGCCTCTCCACGTTGCTGGCTACAGTCGGTGCGATCGGCATCTTTTACAGCAAAAAACGGGTGGGTACGCTGCTCTCAGGCGCAAACCAGATCCCCGTCATCAACGCTGAAGTCGTCACTGCGATTTCGCTTGCCTTCCTTTTCGTGGCGTTTCAGCTGCCAAAATCCTCGTTCATTCCCTTGATCGTTGGTCAAATGGTCCTTTGCACACCCTTTGTCGTGCTGTCGATCATTCCCAAGCTCAAACAGATGGACAACAACCTCTACGAGGCGGCGCTGGATCTGGGCGCGTCCCCTACCCGCGCGCTATTCACCGTGGTGATCCCGCAGATCTCCCCGGGCATCGTTTCGGGCTTTATGCTGGCGATTACCCTCTCTTTAGACGATTATATCATCGCCGCATACACCAAGCCAAATACCTTCCAAACCATCTCTACCCACATTTACAGCCTCGCAAAAGGCAGCACGGTGGAAATGATCAAGTCCTCTTATTGGGCATTGACCGCAATCATCTTCGTTGCGATCGTAATCATCGTCATCGTTATGAACATTTTAGCAAGCAAAAAGGCGGGTAAAAAACAATGAAAAAAGTAATTGCAATCGCCGCCGCGGGCGTGATCGGCTTGATCGGACTGACGTTTACCAACTCCGCAGGGGATCATCGACCCGTTTTAAAGGTCGCAAATTGGGCAGAATACATCGACGGCGGCGACGCCGACAGCCCGCTGATCCACGAATTTGAACAGTGGTATCAGCAACAAACCGGAAAATCCATTCGCGTGGAATACTGCATCGCCGACGACAACGAAACCTTGTATAATATGATCAAAATGGGCGACCATTTCGACCTTGTGTGCCCCTCTGAATATATGCTGATGAAACTCGTCGCCGAGGGTCGGGTGCAAAAATTGCCCGCCTCCTTCTACGATACCGCTGTGGACACGAATTATTACGCGAAAAACGTTTCCCCTTTTATTGCAAAAACCTTTGCGGAAAACCGTATGGAGGACGGCTCGGCAGGCGGCGCAGCTTGGAAAGAATATGCCGCAGGCTACATGTGGGGCACGACGGGCTTTGTCTACAACCCCGAATTTGTCAACGCTGAGGACGTTGCGCAATGGAACGTTTTCACCAACCCCAAATACGCAGGCAAAATCACCGCGAAAAACAACATTCGCGATACCTATTTTACAGGGCTTGCGATGCACTACGATGCCGAGCTGCAGGCTTTAAAAGCGCAATACACGGGCGGAACGCTGACTTTTGCCGAATATCAAGCGCAGCTGAAAGGCTTGATGAACGACACCCAGCCCAAAACCATGGACGCCGTAAAAAGCAAGCTGATGCAGATGACCGACAACCTCTACGGCTTTGAAACGGACGAGGGAAAGGCAAAGATCGTCGCAGGCGATATCTGGATCAACTTTCAATGGAGTGGCGACGCCGTATACATTATGGACATTGCCGAAGGCTTGTACGACGACGAACCCGTGGACGAACCTGTGTATTTGTATTATAGCATCCCCGAAACCGCCTCCAACCTTTGGTTTGACGGCTGGACGATCATGAAGGATTGCAAAAACGTAGATGCGGCAACCATGTTTATCAATTTCCTCTCTATGCAGGAAAATGCCGTGCGGAATATGAACTATATCGGCTACACCAGCTGTATCGGCAACGATTACGTATACGAAAACTTTGCGCTGGATTATTACGAGGCGGAAGAGGGCGAAACCGACGTGGAAAGATACGATTTGAATTACTATTTCAATCCACACTACGTCAGCGGCGATCCCTCCACCCACAGCGACGATTACGTGTTCTATACCTATTCCGATCAGCTATCCCGTCAGCTCTTCGCGCAATATCCCGACGAGGAAACGCTGGTGCGTTGCGTGGCAATGGAGTATTTCAGCTATGATGCAAACGCCCGCGCCAACAGCATGTGGAGCGACATCACCTTCTTCTAACCCCTAAATAATGCATACACAGCATAAAAAGCGGATTTCTGAAACAGAAACCCGCTTTTTCCATGGTATTATGTGTGACGTATGTATTACGACAGACATAATACACTGCTTATTAGTACGTCAAACATAGGTATTATATCACACATACTATCCTATTATGAGCAAAAAGCGGGTCAGAATTGCCTCTGACCCGCTTTTTTTCGCTATTTATGCCTCTTTAACTTACTTGGGCAACCGTTAACCGTTCATACAGTTCTGCGCGCTCTTCTTCGGGATATTTCCACACCGAATACAGCACCAAAACGCCGCCAATAACGCTGATGACCGCCATCATAATGCCCGTAGGCAGGTCGATTACCGACCCTAAGCCAAGCCCCATTTCCGCGGTGTATAATAAACCGCAAAAATTGTAGACCGCATGAATAAGGGCTGGAAACAGGATATTCTTGGTCTTGATCCAAACAAAACCGAACAAACCGCCCGTCAATATGGAATAGCCTGCCTGCAAAAGTGCAGCCGCCCCGCTTTGAAACACGTTCAGCAGATGGATTGCGCCAAAGGCAAGGGAGGAAATTAGATAGGTCAGCAGCAACCCTTTGCGCGTGCGTTCAAAGATCCCTGCAAGCAAGGCAAAGAACACGCCGCGAAACAGCACCTCCTCGAAGAACCCCACCAGCAAGCAATACAAGCCAAACAGCACAAAATGCAGCGGCTGCGTATGGATCAGCTGTATTTTCCCCGCAAAATACGCCAACCACGGGAAATTATCCAAAGCAATCACTGCGGCTGGGATTAAAACCCAAAGCTTTTGCGGCCTCTGAAAGAGCTTAATGCCACATTCTACGCTGATTAGATAAGCCACCAGCCCACCAAGCAGCAGCGGAATACTGCGCGAAATAAGGCGATTATACGCCTCGTCCTTCGTAATGGGCAGCTCTTTTAACCCCGGCAAGCATTCAAAGAGGATCATCGCCAAACAAAGCGCAATTATCAGCGCGTAAATCGGCTTAAATTTAACTTTTTTCATCGGCGCACCTCCTTATCGATATTCTATCATAAACGCTGAAAAATGGCAAGTTTTTAGGGCTATTTTGCATATAAAAACTGTAAAACGCAATAAAAAAAACGGCTTGTCCGAATGGACAAGCCGCTTTATTTGTTTTGTCTGTCAATACAAACCCAAGATTATTTGATGATCTTGGAGATCGTACCGGAACCAACCGTTCTGCCGCCTTCACGGATAGCGAAACGAAGACCTTCTTCCAAAGCAACGGGCTTAATCAGCTCAACGGTCATCGTGGTGTGGTCACCAGGCATAACCATTTCTACGCCTTCGGGAAGGTTGATCTTACCGGTAACGTCCGTCGTACGTACGAAGAACTGAGGGCGATAGTTGTTGAAGAATGCGGTATGACGGCCACCTTCTTCTTTGGTCAGGACGTAAACCTGAGCCTCGAATTCCGTACCAGTCTTAACCGTACCGGGTTTCGCGATAACCTGACCCTTCTGGATGTCGGTTC
>JAZURU010000158.1:0-2023 GCA_045606365.1 Candidatus Scatosoma sp.
TGAATACGTCGTTCCAAATTTCGAGAAATGCGCCGCATTTACAATCGGGGTTGCAGGTGGGCGAGCATTTCGGCTTACGAAGTCGGACGTAGCCATGTCGTTCTGTGAGCCAAGGAGTTGAACTGGTGTATTGTCTTCCTAAGACCGCTTGGCCTCCGACTTTGAATACGTCGTTCCAAATTTCGAGAAATGCGCCGCATTTACAATCGGGGTTGCAGGTGGGCGAGCATTTCGGCTTACGAATGATGAACATTTCGGTGTCCGTGCCGCAGGGTCCGGTCAAGCCCGCAGGCCCCCACCAATTGTTTTCGCGGGACATATAGTAGATGTTTTCCTTTTTAATCCCTGCCTTTTCCCACAGCGCCGCAGCTTCATCATCGCGGGGCAGCGTTTCGTCGCCGCCAAAGACGGTGACGGCGAGCTTTTCAGGGTCGATGCCAAGGTAATCTTTCCCCGTCAAAAATTCGTAGCTCCAAGGAATCATTTCCTGTTTGAAATAATCGCCGAGCGACCAATTGCCCAGCATCTCGAAGAAAGTACAATGACTAGCGTCGCCCACGTCGTCGATGTCCCCCGTTCTAACGCACTTTTGTACGTCGGTGAGGCGGTTGCCCGCAGGATGCTTTTCGCCCAAAAGATAGGGAACCAGCGGATGCATGCCCGCCGTCGTAAAGAGTACCGTAGGGTCGTTTTCAGGGATCAGCGAAGCCGAAGGGATCACCTTGTGACCACGGTCCTGAAAGAATTTTAAATACATTTCTCTGATGCTTTGACTGGTGTACGTTTTCATGTTTGCTTATCCTTTTTTGATTTTTTTCTATAATTTCGTTATGATCGCCCCCGCTTGACGTTGCCTGCCATGCGGGGGCGTTTTGCTTTACCTTATGCGGCGATGAATACTACGTTTTCGATGCTGACGTCAATTTGATCGCCCTCAGCGTTGACAAAGCGCAGAATCAAATCGTTCAGCTTGCCCGTAGGCGCGCCGTTTTCATCTTTTTCATACAGCTTAGAGATGCTGACGTTAAACACGCTGTGTTCAAGCAGATTCTCTTTTGCAAAGCGAACCTCTTTTAACACGTTGCCTGCAGCGTCGCAAAGCTGCGCCGTAAAGACGTTGTTCGACCCTAAGGAGATCCCTACGCTGGCATAGCCGTTCTTCACCGCAATTTCCAACAACGAAGCTGAAATATGCACGTCCTTACCCTGCTCGCCAACAATCGGGGAGGCGTACTCGATCATGCCGTTTTCCTTGAAGGTCAGGCTGCCGCCCTCCTCTACGCTCCAATATTCCTGTTTTATGGAAAGATTGTGGATTGCGGTCAGCGCATAATCCACCACTACCGTGCCGCTAAATCCTTCCGCATAATAGATACAGAAGCCGCTTTGCAAGCTATCGTGATAAACGAACGAATATTGATAGGTCTGGGTTTCTTCGTTAAATATACCGCTTGCAGGGTCAATGGCAATTACCCCAGGCGTATCCCAACCGTGCCCATACAGCAAGCTGCCCTTTTCAAAGGTGTTCGTCTTGGTAGAGATCGTACCCCGAATTTCCGAAAAGCCCTTGGTATCCAACCAGAACCGTGCGTTGTCGCTACCAGAATATAAGGTGGCAGAGGCTTGATTCCTACCCGTCGTTTTTTCCTGAACGCCGGTAAATTGCACGTTTTCCGTATTCTTAATCTTGAAATCGGTAAACCGATATTGTACGCGCATCCACGCATTGGCAGGGAAAGCCTTGTCGTTTTTTTCGTATAACAGCTTAAGAAGGAAGCCTGCAACGTCGGGGTCACAGTAGCTAAATTGCGCAACGTAAACGGTTTCCCCGCTACCGCTGGCAGGCTGCTGAATTTTCACCATTTCCTCGCGTACGGTCACCAGCAAATTGCCTGCGCCGTAGGAAAGTTTGTCTGTCAACGGAATGTTGGTGGTGATCATCACGCCAAGGCATTCGTTCTGCTTGACGGCAGGGAAGCTAAGCACCGTATTCCGTTGTACGTTGGTCGCCTCCAGCTTTGTC
>JAZURU010000159.1:0-1780 GCA_045606365.1 Candidatus Scatosoma sp.
AATTAGGCAATAATAGAAGAAAAATATGTTTATCAAGGTGAAAGAATTTGTATGCCCACGAAGGTTATACACTGCAAAGCATACCCACCCTTTCGACCTTTTATATGATACATAACGGAGGTTTTTATGAATTGCAAAAAAAGCACCTTTGCATTGTTGACAGCCATCTCTTTTTTAACGGGCGCATTTGCTACTTCCTGCACGAAAGCCCCCCCTACACCGAAAACGTATACCGAGGATGAATTTATCCTCGCTGGGTTTTGGGCACCCTATGAAATCACGGAGGAAGGGTTTGAAAAATATAAAAACTGCGGGTTAAACACCGTACAATTTACCAACCATTCCCGAGATGCTTCCGCTGCGGAAGCTTGGGCAGCAAGCGACCCCGTTTTATCCAAAACCCGATATTATTTGGGTTCGGAATTGACAAAACAATCTTTGGAAATGTGTCGAAAAACGGGTTTGAAAGCCATTTTGGATGATAACGGCGCACATTTCGATACAGGCGACACCCCCTATTCCACCCGCGAAAGCTATGAGGACTATCGAGATATTATCGTTGGCATGCACGTTGCCGATGAGCCTTCAGCTATCAAAATGCCCGAATATTGCACTCCCTCGCGCGTGGCGGACTTTAAGCAAACGTACGGCGATTTGCCGTTCCTGATCAACCTGCTCCCCAATCCGGCACCCATCGAATCTTACGGAAACGTTTCGTATGCAGAATATTTACAGACGTATGCGGATACCGTATTAAAGAGTTTCCCTGAAAACCCGATTGTTTCCGTTGATTATTATCCCTACCATCGATCCCAAGAAAAATACAACAAAGATCGGGTAAACTGCACGCAGGCGGAAACTTCATGGCTGGAATGTTACCACCAAGTTTCCTCTTTAGCGGTAGAATATGACGCCGCCTTGCATTTTTATATTCAATCGGCGGAAAGCAACGAGTTTGTAAAAACGCTACACGAAGAAGATATGCGGCATCAGCTTTACGTTGGGCTTTGCTTCGGCGGTACGCGATTTACATATTATTGCTATTCCGTACCCGGTTTCTATAAAGAAAATGCAACGTCGGTGGAAGATCCTATGTATACGGCATGCTTGTTGGATGCAAATAACCAACCCACTCATTTGTATGATTACGTAAAGGAAATCAATGCGGAAATTCAAGCTTTTGCTTCGGCGTTTAAGGCGTATAAGTTTGTAAGATGTATGTCCTCGTATCTGGAAGACTACTATTCTGAACGATTCTCTTCGAGCCTGTACACTTTGGATACGTTCAGTCCATTGGACTTTTCGGATAGAAAATTTGTGAGCAATATCGACGCGGAATACAACTGTCTTATCGGCTGTTTTGACCGAGAAGAAGACGAAGCGTATATGCTGGTCGGATACGATTACTGGTCGGCTGATGAAACGCAAACGGTAACGGTAACCTTGAAAAACGGCGCAACCCATCTTGCCGTATACGGCGGTAACGGCTTCACTGGCGAACCCACCGTTGTGAAAGCAGAAAAAGGCAAATGCACCCTGAGTATCAAGGGTGGCGAAGGGAAATTTATCGTTCCCTTGACAGCGTAAGTTTTATATAAAAGAGCGAAAACATTAAAGCTCTCCCCTAAAAGATAATGATGCAAAAATACGGCGCACCTCGAAAGAGGTACGCCGTATTTTATTTTTTAGTTCTAAAGACAATGCTCTTATTCGATAAGATTACAACGCCTTTCGTAGTAGAGTATTGCTTCAAAGCTTCATATCCTCGACAAAGAAGCGG
>JAZURU010000160.1:0-11298 GCA_045606365.1 Candidatus Scatosoma sp.
CACTTTCGCCCAAGATTGCGGAAAGCTCTTTTGCCTCTTTCCCGCGCGCGTAAGCTGCAAACAGCTGATTCATGGTGTCTGCGTGGTCTTCGCGGGTCTTATTCCTACCGGTACCTTTATCCTTCAAACGGGAAAGGGACGGCAATACGTCCACGGGGGGATTGAACCCTTTTTTATAAAGGTCACGCGATAAAATGATCTGCCCCTCGGTGATATAGCCCGTAAGGTCGGGAATAGGATGGGTTTTATCGTCCTCTGGCATCGTCAAAATGGGAATCTGCGTAATAGAGCCCTCTTTGCCGCGAATACGCCCTGCCCTTTCATAAAGGCTGGCAAGGTCGGTGTAGAGATACCCAGGATAACCGCGTCTACCCGGCACCTCACGGCGCGCCGCGGAAACCTCGCGCAATGCCTCAGCATAGTTGGTGATATCCGTCATGATCACCAGCACGTGCATACCCTTTTCAAAAGCCAAGTATTCCGCGCAGGTAAGCGCCATACGCGGCGTTGCAATACGTTCGACTGCAGGGTCGTTGGCAAGATTGGTAAACAATACCGTACGCTCAATCGCGCCCGTGCGTTTGAAATCATCGACGAAATACTGCGCCTCTTCAAAGGTGATACCAATGGCGGCAAACACAACGGCAAACTTGCAATCGCCACTTCTTACCTTTGCTTGACGGGCAATCTGCGCCGCAAGCTCGGCGTGCGGCAAACCACTCATGGAAAACACGGGCAGCTTTTGTCCGCGCACCAGCGTATTCAAGCCGTCGATCGCGGAAACACCCGTTTGAATAAACTCGTTGGGATAATCACGCGCCGCAGGATTGATTGGTTCGCCGTTAATATCCATCTTCTTTTCGGGAATGATCGGCGCGCCGCCGTCGCGAGGATTGCCCATGCCGTCAAAGACCCTGCCCAGCATATCCTCGGACACAGCAAGCTCTTGGCTGTGCCCCAAAAATCTTGCTTTCGCGCCTGCTATTTTTAAGCCCTGCGAATTTTCAAACAGCTGTACCACCGCTTTGTCACGGTTGATTTCCAAAACCTTGCCTTGGCGAATTTCGCCGTCGGCATTGATAATATCCACCAGCTCGTTATATTTTACCCCTTCGACACCCTCGACCAACATCAAAGGGCCGACGACTTCGCGGATTGTTTTATATTCCTTATACATCCTCGTTCCCTCCTGCTGCCAACGCTTTCAGCTCGGTGTTCATCGCAGCAAAAATGCCGTCAAATTCCTGCAAGCTATCTTCCGTGATATATTTCGAACGACCGATCATTTCCTTGCAAGGGCATTTCATTACGTCGTCTAAATCTGCATAGGCGGCAATCGCCTCGCCCGCCAAACGGTTAAATTCGTAAATCGCTTTCAACATCAAGAACTGCTTTTGCATCGACGTATACGTATCCACCTCGTGGAACGCGTTTTGATGCAGATAGTCCTCGCGAATAATTTTTGCCGTTTCCATCGTCAAACGATCTTTCGAAGAGAGGGCGTCCATACCGACCAAACGAACAATTTCGTCCAGAGCCGCTTCCTCCTGCAGAATGCTCATCACAAACTGACGATACTGCAAGAACTGCTTTCCTACGCTTTCATTGTACCACTCCTTCATCTTGTCCGCATACAGCGAATAACTGATCAACCAATCAATCGCAGGGAAATGACGCTTATACGCCAGCGAAGAGGAAAGCCCCCAGAACACCTTGACGATACGCAAGGTCGCCTGCGAAACGGGCTCGGAAAGGTCGCCACCCGGAGGGGAAACCGCGCCTATCGCGCTGACCGAGCCCACCCGATCGCCACTGCCAAGCAGCTTTACAATGCCTGCACGTTCGTAAAATTCCGCCAAACGGCTGGCAAGATAGGCAGGATAGCCCTCGTCGCCGGGCATTTCTTCCAAACGACCACTCATTTCACGCAGTGCCTCCGCCCAACGGGAAGTACTGTCTGCCATGATAGCTACGTTATAGCCCATATCACGGAAATATTCCGCGATCGTAATCCCCGTATAAATCGACGCCTCACGCGCCGCCACGGGCATATCCGAAGTGTTGGCAATCAGCACCGTTCTCTTCATCAGCGGTTCGCCTGTTTTCGGGTCTTTAAGTTCGGGGAACTCGTTTAAAACGTCCGTCATCTCGTTGCCACGTTCACCGCAGCCGACGTAGACGATGATGTCCGCGTCCGCCCATTTTGCCAGCTGGTGCTGCACGACCGTTTTACCGCTGCCAAAAGGTCCCGGAACAGCCGCCACACCCCCTTTTGCGATCGGGAACAGAGTGTCAATAACCCGCTGACCCGTCACCATAGGCATATTCGGAGTAAGCTTTTCCTTATAAGGTCTGCCCTTACGAACCGGCCATTTTCTAAGCATGCATACGTTTTGATCACCGGCAGCGGTGCGGAGCTTTGCCACCGTTTCCTCGATGGTGAAATCCCCTTCCTCAATCGAATACACCTTGCCAAAAACGCCGTTAGGAACCAGAATTTTATGCGAGATAATAGTGGTTTCCTGCACCGTACCCAAAACGTCGCCTTCGGCAACTTCGTCGCCAACCTTTACGCTGGGTACAAAATGCCACTTTCTTTCACGGTCGAGGTTGTTTACCGAAACACCGCGGGAAATTCTGTCGCCATATTTAAAATAAAGGGTGTTTAAGGGACGCTGAATCCCATCGAAAATCCCCGTCAAAAGACCGGGGGCAAGCTCCGCCGACAGCGGTTCACCCGTTGAAAATACGTCCTCGCCCGGGCCTAACCCCGACGTTTCCTCATATACCTGAATGGACGCCTTATCTCCACGAAGTTCGATCACTTCGCCAATCAAGCCCTTTGCGGAAACACGCACAACATCGTAAAGCTTTGCGTCCGCCATTCCCTCTGCAATGATCAAAGGTCCGGAAATTTTTACCGTCTTTCCTGCCATAATTTACTCCTTTTGTTTCGGCTGTTCATTTTCGTGGAAAAGAATGTCCACGCCCAAAGCGCGCTCCATCGCGCTCTTTAACACTTCCATCCCGTAGCCCGTCGAGCCACCCGCCGCGGGAATACTGAGCACCACGGGATAGGCGCCTTCATCAAAGCGTTTTAAAAACTCGGTCAAAGGCCTTGCCAAATTTTCCGTTAAAAAAATGATTTGGTAATCCTTTGCAACCCGCCTTAAAACCTCACGCGCTTTCTTTTCGTCTTCGGCGGGAAAGGTGGATACCCCTGCCGCTTTAAAGACCATGATGCTGTCGCCGTCGCCGACGATCGCTATTTTTCCTTTCATATTTTTCGCTCCTTCACGCAGCTAAATTATACGCTTTTATACGCTTTGCACGCCGCGCAGGCGTTTTTTCATTTCCTGCTCGCTGGCGCCCAAAAGCTGCAGCGCAAAAATAATGCGTACGTTCGCATTTTCCGCTTTTCTGCACAACACGTAATATAAAAACGGTTCGGTTCGTTTCAATTCGTAGCGATTTTCATGCAGCTTTTCCACGTCGAACCCGTCGCGATAGCGTTCGGGCAGCGTCAAGGGCAACCCTCTTTCCTTTGCCAAAATGCAAAGCTGTAAAAATTCAGGATACGTTTTATACGCTTTTCCCTCTCTCCAGCCGTCACCGCGCACCGCAAGCACGTCGCTCAGCCGCAACCGACCGCCCTCGATAAACGAAACTTTAACATCCTCGTCGTCCGTCGCGCGAAATGCCGTCAAAAGGTTGGTCATATCCATTTTGGAGCGAATCGAACGCTTTAAAAAAGCGCTAAACCTGCATCCGTCCAACAAATATTGATAGGTTGCGCGTTCGAACCGTAAACCGATTTCTTTCCCAGAAAGCGTTTGCCCCGCTAAAACAGCGTTTTCAACCTGCTGACAGACCTCTTTTAATTTTGGAAATGCAGAAAGCGCAGTATAATCCCCCGATTTCACGCACGCTGACAACGTTTCAACGTCGATCAGCCCACGGCTTGCCAACATCTTTTCCGCATCCTCACCCAAAAGCTTTGCTTTGAGCAACGCTTTGGCGTTGTGAAAATCCCTCGGTGAAAGAAAATACACCGATTCCGCCCGCGAAGGCGCGTAATCCAAGATAAATTCGTCCAGCAATGCCTCTTCCCGTTCGATCAGTTTTTCGTAATCGTGAATCGAGCTTGCGGTTTCCGCACCGCCGCCAAATCCGTATTCCAAAAGCGAACGGAAGGCATCCTCTGCGGTCATTTCGCAGAGGCGTAAAATCCTGTCTTTCAACAGATATTTTTCCCGAACGGCAATCACGCCCTCGGTGTACAATAAATCGTATGCCATACATTCACTCCATACCTGCCCACGCCAAAGCGGGGAAAATCGTTAAAAAATCTCTGCAGCCAGCTCTGCCAAATGCCCCTCTTTGTCCCGTTCGATCAACGTGGCAAAGGATACGTCCTTATCCGCTTTTTCGCCCACGAGCAGCATGCCGCCGTCGATGGCAACGCGCTGTTGCGAGACGCGCAATTCCAGCTGCCCAAAAATGGGCAAAGCTGCCACCGCCTCTACGTGCGCAAAATCCTTTGCAAAATGAACGACGTCCCCTTTTTCGGCATACTTTTGCAGCAGAACCGCATAGACCGCCGTAGGATCTTTTGCCGCCTGTTCTTTCAAGCGTGCCAAAGCCAAAGCGTAGACATAATCCAATACCTTACGCTTTTCCGAGAGCGCGATTTTTGCGCTTTCCAGCCGCGCAGCCGCCAGCTTTTTATCCAAGACATCCTTGGCAAACGCCTCACATTCCCGTTCGGTTTCCGCCGTTTCTCTTTTTGCGTATGCGTCCGCCTCGGCAAGAATGTTTGACGCCTTTGCGTTCGCCTCCGCCAAAATCGTCTCCGCCGCGGTATTCGCGTCCGCAAGGATTCTGTCGATGATTTCCTGCTTACTCATGTTTTTACGCTGCAATACCTACGAGGGGCACAAGCATAATCGAAATGATCAAACCAAGGATCGCGTAGAACTCGATCATACCGGGATATACGATCAGCTTACCGGAAAGGGATTCCTGCTTTGCAACCGCTTTGATACAGTTCGCAGCAGCCATGCCTTGCAGGACTGCAGAGAAAATACCCGAAACGATCATGGGCAACAACGCACCGAGCATCGCCCAGCCTGCCGCCTCCGACGTGATCTGATTCAACGAACTGGATGCAATAATCCCGATAATAAAGCCGTAGATACCCTGCGTTGCAGGCAACAGCACGAGGACCATGATCTTACCGAACTTTTTGGGATCTTCGCCCAAAACGCCCGCTGCCGTCGTGGAAGTCTTATAGAGACCGATACACGAACCAATGCCACAAACCAGCACGCAGAGTGCGATGCTGAGGATAGCAATTACATAACCTTTTTCCATAATAAAAATCCTCCGATTTTGTTTTCCTAATTATTTTAAAGCGCACGCCACTGATAACGTTTACGCCTGTAAGTTTTCCCCGCCGCGCACGACGGAAATATACCTATGCTCGCTGCCCAACGGTTTGAACAGCTCGCCTTCGCCTTCAAAGAACTTGCCGTAAAATTCTACGTATTGCAATCTTGCATCGTGGATATACGCGCCCAGCAGATTCATCACCAAATTGAATGCATTGCCTACCAACAATAGTACCACGGCAAGAATTATCAACCCAACGTTGCCGCTGGCAAAAAAATCTCCGCAATACGTAGCGATAATACCTGCAATCACCGCGCCCGAAAGCATCAACCCGTAAAGACGGGCATAGCTGAGAATGTCCGACGCATAGTTAATAACGCCGTACGCAGCACCAAAGCCTTTGGTGATCTTGCCAAAACCCTTTGCGTGTCTGCCAGCTGTCAGCATGGCAAGCAGCAAGCTTACGCCTGCGGTGATCCCACCGATGGGAATCAGCTGCGGTAGATTTGCCTCCTCGACAAATCCCACGATTGCAATGGCAACGCCTACCGAAAAGACTGCCCATATAATACCGTCGCAAAGACCGTCGAAGAAATTGCCTCTGCGCCATTCCTGCACCGCTTTACAAACGTAGCCAACCATTAGATGCACCACGCCGATCAACATACAGATGATAAGGACGGACGGTACGCGAATCCCTACCAGCAGCCACATATCCGTTTGTGGATTGGGCATAAACGCCTTTTCAAAGAGGGGGAAACCGAACAATGAGTTGAACAGCAGCCCCCATGCGATTGCAAAAATGCCGCCCAGCGCAAACGCGCCTGCCAGACGGGACATGCCCGTCGGTTTTTTCAGCCCTTTCCACCAAAGGAAGCCACCTGCTAACAGCATAATAATTCCGTAGCCGGCGTCACCGATGATGAACCCCATGAAAATACTGTAAAAGATACCCATGATGAGGTTGGGATCAAATTCCCGATAGTTGGGGGGGGCAAAAGTGTTTGTAATCCCCTCGAAACATTCCACCAACGCATTGTTTTGTAAAAGGGTAGGCGGTTCATCCTCTTCCGTCGGGTCGGAAAAGGTGAAATAAATTGCCGAGGATACCGTAGACAATGCCTCGCTAACAACGTTTTCCGCTGCCTCGGGTACGTACGCCTCTAAAAACAGCGTAGTCTGCGTTTTTCGCAATCTTTCCCCCACGCGTTCTTTTTCCGCCTCGAAGGAAAGGTGGTCGTAATAGATCTTTAAAAGGCGAATACCGTCCTTCAACGCGTACATGCCCTCTTCTAATTCAGAAATTTGCAGGAAAATCGCATCGACTGCCGAGGCTTTTTGCGCCACGTTTTCACTCCCCGTAAAATCGCCGCTAAAAGGACAGTCTGAAAAGCCGCAGGAAGACAAAGCAGCGTTCACCTTGCTTTCCTCTGCCCTGTGCGAGGATACAACCAAAGCGACTTGTTCCCCCGAAGAAATTTCTTCATAAGCGCAAAGTTCTATCGCGTCCAGCGAGGCGTACAGCTGGGTACGAAGCGACAACGGAACAACCCCAATACGCGTACGTGTGTGCGCGCTATCTTTATAATAGGAAAAAGGTTGGTCAAGCGCTGCGTAAACTTTTGCAAGCGCAAGCTCTCTTTTGGCTTTCGCAAGCTCCCCTTTTAAAGCATTGCGCCGATCTGTGATTGCCGAAACCTTCGCAACGATCTCCTCCGCTTCGCTACGGCGCTGCTTCACCGAAACAAATTCCGCATACGAAACGTCAAACCCGTCCTTCTCCACCGATGAGGAAATACCGTGTTCCTTTTCGTAGTTCTCGGTTTCCGTCACCAACGCCGTAAGCGCGGCTTCGACGGCGGCAAGGCGTGTGGAAAGCGCCTCCGTGCTGACCTCAAACGCCGTTGTTTGATCGTTTTCCGTCTGCCATTTGATCTCGGCGGCGTTGGTCTTATGCAGGGCGTTTAATATTGCGTCCTTATCGTAAGACATCCCAACGAGATGCAGTTTTTTCATCTTAGCTATCGACACCGACGATCCTCCCTACAATCCGCAACACAGCCCCGTCTACGTTTTGCATTTTTTCTTCACTCTTCGCTTTCGCTTCGGCAGAATTTTTGGCAACATCTGCGGCATACTGCGCGTCTGCCTTTTCAAGCGCCGCTTTCGTCTGCGTCGCTTTATAGGCTTTACACACCGCCACTGCGTTCTTTTCCGTTTCTGCGGCTTTTTTTTCTGCCGCCGCAACAATTTCCGTTGCGCGCGCGGTAGCCTCGGCTTTGATTGCCGCCGCCTTTTCTTCCGCCTCCGTGATCGCTTGCATGATGTTTTCCATACTATTTTCCACCGTTCTGATTTTGCACAGATCGGGACGTTTTATTCTAAAAGTCCTACAATCTGCCATTGTATTTATTATACATAATTTGCGCAAAAATGTCAATATTTATTTTGATCTTTTTCGCCATTATTTTCCATCCTTTTGCAATAAAAAAAGCGACCCAATATTGGGTCGCTTTCGCCTTTACTAAATGGAATTATTTATCCAAATCCAACAGATCTTGATAGGTCTTTTGGTTGCGGGATACGCAGGTATCGTTGTCGAATTCCAGAATCAATCTATTCTGCTCATCGTTTGCGTAATCTGCACTGTACTGTTCTTTCATCGCTTCTGCATAGAGGTAAGAGAACGTGCCTTCCTTTGCTGCATCCGCACTATTATAGCCGCCGTATACGTCGCCCGCCTCTTCATACGCATAGGTCACGTAGATAATGTGCCAACCATAGGTGGAAGGACATACAACGTACGTACCAGCGCCCTGTTCTACCGCCCACTGCGCCGCATATTCGAATTCGGGAACGTAGGAAGTTTTAAAAGGAGATACAACGTAGCCCATATAGGTATTCAGACAACCCGTATCGGTGCTGTACGCAAACATCAGTTCGTTAAACGCCGCCGCAGCGCGATAACCAGCGGTTTCAGGATTGAAATAATTTGCCGCCGTCACCGTGCCAACGTCTACTTTACCAGAATAGTAGACGAATTGGCTGTAATCCGCAAACGTATCGTCCTCGTTCAAGGTGTATTGCAGGTTGTTATCCGCAGAAACGTAGGTGTTCCAATACTTCGTATCCTTAATCGCATTAGTACCTACGGCGTATTTCAGATAGCGCTCCATTTCACCAAGGAAATCATCGATTTTCATCGTGTTCGCTTTCAGCTTATATTCGCCGTTCGCCTTCTTTTCCACGCTGCCGTTGAAAGGATATTGCCCAAGGTATACGTTCAGCTCTTCATAACGTTCGTTGTTGGTAAGGTTGTCCTGGAAGAAGAGATATGCACTGTTCTTGCCGCTGTTATAATAGCTGAGCTTTTCCGCATCCGCCTTACCTTCATTGTAGGAAAGAACGTCGAACGCATTGTTCGCGTGATCGTGTTCGTCAAACCAAGTGGTACGCAAATCCTTTGCGCGAACGTTTTTAAGAAGCGATGTGCGGTACTTATACAGTTCTGCATCGCTGGTAGAGCGCGCTTCTTCCGCCGAATACATTCTGTTTTGTTCCGCTGAGAAAGGCAACAAAATGTTGTATACAAAGCCGTAATTTGCCACGGGGCTGTACATAACGAAGTTGGTATCCGAAATCGAACCGATTGCCGTTTCAAACGCGGAAACGTCCTTATCGTATGCCTGTTGCTGCGCCGCAGAGGTCTGCTGATAACGGCTGGCAAAATACTTATCGGTCAGCTCGTCCTCGCCCTCTGCAATCAAATCGTCGGTATATTTCACGATGAGTGCCTGTTCCAGATGGCTGGCAAGCTCGACGTAGTAATAATCCATTTCGGCAAGCACCGAGGTATTGTCGTCCTTTTTGATAAGACCGTTATCGTCTAAGCTGCTAAGGAATGCGTTGTATGCCTTTTTACGGGTCGTCACGGTAGAGCCGTCCAACGCCTCATAGCCGTAAGGAATACCGTTCTTGTTCAAGCCCGTATATACTTCGTAGCGATCTTCTTCACCGTCCACAATACGAGGCGCGATGTAGAAATCCTCTTTCTCCGTGCCTACACCCGTGGGAGTGGTACGCGCGTCGGCGTGATCGTGCTCTTCGTCGATGCCGGTGATATAGTTTTCCTCGGTGGAATCCAACGATGCGTTGATCGTGGCGTGCATCTGGTACAAGGTCTTGTCCCAAAGGTACGTCTTATCAGGGTTCATGTTTTCCGTAAGGAAATACTTCATCACGGAAATTTCAGGATGCGCCTGCAACAACGCCTTTTCCTTTTCGGATTTCGCTTTGCTCAGCTCCGTCTCAATGAACTTTTGACAGCCGCTGTCACCCTCTACCGTCAAGTTGGGATTGTTTTGCAGATAATACACCATCGCGTATTGCGTGACAATCTTGCGGCCGACCAGCATATCCAGCAGCATATTGAAAGCAGCCTCGTAGGTGTAGCCGTAGTTTTGCACGTATTGATAACCGACGTTCATAAAGTAAGAAACCAGGTCGCGTTTCGGGATATCCTTACCTACGCCCCCCATGTCGATGATAGCGTTAAGCTCCTCTGCAAAATCTGCAGTGCCGTCCTCTTCGGAAAGCATGGAGGCGATGTTAACGCTGGCAACCGTCTGCGCTAAATCCTTCATGCTGTCGGTACGAATAAAATCGCACCCCGTTGCGCCTGCCGTCAATGCAAGACCGAGCACCAGCGCCGCTACCTTTTTGATTGAGTTCTTTTTGCTCATAGTTCCACTCCGAGAATTGTTTGGTCGTAAAATTCCTGCGCGTATATCTCGCGAGCACCCGCCCGCACGATACGCTGCCAAACACTATTATAACCTATTTTTTTTAAAAGCGCAAATGTTTTTCGTTAGAAACTTGTGAAAGTTAAGGCAAATTTTAAAAATTTTGTCATTTCCGCCATCAAATCGACAGAATCTCGCCTGCCAAAAAATTCAATAACGGGGGAAACCGTCATATTCAGGCGCACCCCTTTTTGAAACTGATCTAACGCGGCAAGCAGCCGCTTATCCCCCAACGCATCCAACGAGGGGAACTCCAACGAGCCAACGCCGTTCGCCACCGTGATCTTTTTCACCGAAAATTTCTGCGCGTAACTCTTCAACACTGCAATCACCAAAAGGTTTACAACCGCGATCGGCAATTCGCCGTACGTTTCTTTCAGCGATTCGTATACCCGCTTGTAATCTGCCGTGGTGGAAATTTCCGCAATCTGCTTATACGCATCTAAGCGCCCTGCGCTGGATTCGATGTATTTGTCTGAAATGTACGCCCCAACGCGAACATCCAGCTCGGCAGGGATTTCCCTCTCCCCCGTCAGCTCCTCCTTCATAAGCTTAGAATACAGCTCGTAGCCAACCCGATCCATATGCCCATGCTGTTCTGCGCCCAAAAGATTGCCCGCGCCGCGGATTTCCAAATCGCGCATCGCAAGCTTATAGCCCGAACCCAGCTCGGTAAACTGCATAATCGCTTTTAACCGCGCCGTCGCATTTTCGGTCATGACCTTTTCGGGCTTGTAGGTGAAATATGCATGCGCCAGACGGGTACCGCGCCCCACTCTGCCCCTGAGCTGATACAGCTGCGAAATGCCCAGCTTATCGCTATCCGTCACAATGATTGTGTTGGCGTTGGGCAGGTCGATCCCGTTTTCGATGATCGTGGTCGTGATCAAAATATTTGAAAGACCGCCATAAAAGGCGTGCACCGAATGTTCCAAAACGTTTCGGTCCATTCTGCCGTGAATCACCGTGATCTCCGCCTCGGGTACGATGGCTGCCACTCTGGCAGCAAAGGTATGGATGCTCTCCACACGGTTATACAAAATGAACACCTGTCCACCGCGGGAAATTTCCCGAATGCATGCAAGTCGGATCGTAGCCATGTCGT
>JAZURU010000161.1:0-3297 GCA_045606365.1 Candidatus Scatosoma sp.
CGGTGCACCATAATAGGACGATGCTTTCCGCCGTCCTCGCCGATATATTCCATATCAAATCTTTGAGGAAGTTGGAAATCGAGCTGAATCGTACCGCATTGCCACGTTCTGCCGATCGAGTCTTCCAAATGGAAATCGATCTTCGGTCCGTAGAACGCGCCGTCACCTTCGTTAATCACATAGTCTAAGCCCAAATCGTCGAGTGCATTTTTAAGCGCGTCGGTTGCGGTATTCCAGTCTTCATCGCTACCCATGCTGTTTTCAGGGCGAGTGGAAAGCTCTACGTGGTATTTAAAGCCGAACAGCGTATACACCTCGTTGATAAGGCGCACGACACCCTTGATTTCGTCCTTGATCTGTTCACGCGTCATGAAGATGTGCGCGTCGTCCTGCGTAAAGCAACGTACACGGAACAAGCCGTGCAGCTGCCCCGATTTTTCATGGCGGTGTACGAGGCCCAGCTCGCCCATACGGATCGGTAAATCCTTATAGCTGTGCGGTTCGTTCTTGTAAACAAGAACGCCACCGGGACAGTTCATAGGCTTGATTGCAAAATCTTCCTCGTCTACCTTGGTGGTATACATATTGTCGCGGTAATGATACCAATGCCCCGAGGTTTCCCACAGCGATTTGTTCAGCATAATCGGGGTGTTCACCTCGACGTACCCTTCCCTCGTGTGGATTTGACGCCAATAATCAATCAGCTGGTTTTTCAAAATCATACCGTTCGGCAGGAAGAAGGGCAAGCCCTTGCCCTCGTTCATCATCGCAAACAGCTTTAATTCTTTACCAAGCTTGGTATGGTCGCGCTTTTTCGCCTCCTCAAGCATGGTGAAATACGCCTCCATTTCGTCCTTTTTTGCAAACGCCGTACCATAGATACGGGTGAGCATTTTGTTATGCTCGTCCCCGCGCCAATACGCGCCTGCCACAGACGTCAAACGGAACGCCTTAATCTTACCCGTAGAGGGCATGTGCGGGCCACGGCAAAGGTCGGTAAAGCCGCCCTGCTTATAGAAAGAAATCACCGAGCCCTCGGGCAGGTCGTTGATGAGCTCCACCTTGTAATTTTCGCTGTATTCGCTCATCAGCGCCACCGCCTCTTCCTTGGGCAGCGTAAAGCGTTCGATGGGCAGATTGCTCTTGATGATCTTTTGCATCTCCGCCTCGATCTTGGCAAGATCTGCCTGCGTAATGGGGGTGACGAAATCTACGTCGTAGTAAAAGCCGTTGTCAATGACAGGGCCGATCGCCAGCTTGCAGGTGGGATAAATCGTCTTGAGCGCCTGCGCCAAAACGTGCGCGCAAGTATGACGGTACACCTGCAAACCCTCTTTGTCTTTCAGCGTGATAATTTCAAGGTTATCCCCCTCTTTCAACGCCGTGGAAAGATCCACCAGCTCGCCGTTGACCCTGGCACAGATTGCATTTCTTGCCAAGCCCTCGGAAATTGCAAGCGCCGCCTGCATACAGGTTGCGTTTTCCTCCACCGATAAAGCGTCGCCGCTTTTTAAATAAATGTTCATATGTTCCTCCATACTTTCGTATATTTTTTAAAACAAAAAATCCTTAAAATCCTCTCTTGAGAATTTTAAGGACGCAAATACAACTTCGCGCGGTTCCACCTTAATTGCCGTAAGCCGCCAAGCCTACCGCCACTTTCCGCATATTCGTTTGTCATAGCAGCGTAAAGCGGTTTCACCGTATCCCGTGGTTATCCGCCTTGCAGCCGAGGGGCGAACTCTCTGTAAACCCGTAAACACGCTTACTTGTCTTTACAGTATCTATTGTAGCCGCTTTTTTTCCCTTTGTCAACCTTTTTTACTAAGAATAATCAAACTTTTTCGCTGTGAAATTACTTGACTTATCCCGACGAGTTCTATATAATAGAACCGTATACGAACTTTTTGGGGAGGCTTTATCATTATGGATATGAAATCCGTTGAAAGCAAATGGCAAGCAAAATGGGAAAAGACGAAACAGAACTATTTTAACAAAAAGAACGTCGATAAAAAGCTGTACGTTTTAGAAATGTTCTCCTATCCCTCGGGCGCGAAACTGCACGTCGGGCATTGGTACAACTACGGCCCTACCGACAGCTACGCTCGGTTTAAGAAAATGCAGGGCTACGAAGTGTTCCAGCCTATGGGCTTTGACGCGTTCGGTCTGCCTGCGGAAAATTACGCCATCAAGACGGGCGTACATCCCAAAAAATCCACCGAAGATAATATCGCCACCATGGAACAGCAGCTGAAAAATATGGGCGCTATGTTCGATTGGAGCGCTGAAATGGTCACCTGCAACGAGGATTATTATAAGTGGACGCAGTGGCTGTTCTTACAGCTTTACAAAAAAGGTTTGGCTTACAGAAAAGAGGCGCTGGTCAATTGGTGCCCCTCCTGTGAAACCGTGCTTGCAAACGAGCAGGTCATTCAAGGGGAATGTGAACGCTGTAATTCCGTAGTGCTCAGAAAGAACATGACGCAATGGTTCTTGAAGATCACCGATTACGCAGAGGAATTGTTGGACGGTTTAGACACCATCGATTGGCCGGAAAAGACCAAGCTGATGCAAAAGAATTGGATTGGCAAATCGACGGGTTGCGAAATCTTCTTCGAATGTGAAACGGGGGATACCATTACGGTGTTTACCACCCGCCCCGATACGGTGTTCGGCGTGAACTACGTTGTGCTTGCGCCCGAACATCCTTTGGTGGAAAAGCTGAAAGAGGCGCACCCTGAAAACGCAGACGCCATCGACGCGTACGTGCGCTATGCCGCAGAGGCAAACGACATCGACAGGCTGTCCACCACCCGTGAGAAAACGGGCGTATTTACGGGCGCTTACGCCACCCACCCCTTGACGGGAAAACAGGTACCCATCTACCTTGCGGACTACGTATTGTACTCCTACGGTACGGGCGCGGTGATGGCGGTTGCGGCGCACGATGAACGCGACTTTGCTTTTGCCACCAAGTACAACCTGCCCATTACCCAGGTCATTCAAAAACGCGGCGGCGAAACGGTACTGCCCTTCTGCGAGGACGGCATCCTTGTAAACAGCGGCGAATTTGACGGGCTTTCAGGCGAAGAGGCGCGCGATGCAATCGCCGTGCATCTTACCAAAATCGGCAAGGGCGGCAAGAAGATCAATTACCGCCTTCGCGACTGGTCGGTGTCCCGTCAACGTTATTGGGGCGCGCCGATCCCGATGATCCATTGCGAAAAATGCGGCGCAGTGCCCGTTCCTGAAAAGGATCTTCCCGTGCGCTTGCCCGAGGACGTGGAATTCCGCCCC
>JAZURU010000162.1:0-3821 GCA_045606365.1 Candidatus Scatosoma sp.
CTAAGACCGCCTTGGCCTCCGACTTTGTTCGACTTGCTTGTAAAGACGGTAAACGGCGAATACAAATGCAAGAGTGAAGATATTCGTGAAATTGCCTTTTACAAAACGGGCGTCACGCTATAAAACACTGAAAAAGCGTAAAAAATACGCAAAAAGCGGACAGAAAATGGATAAAAATGGGCAAAAAATGCCGGTTTTTTAAGCGAAAGCGAGGACGTTTTCGCTTTTTTTCTTATCTTTTTTGATTTACCTATTGCACTTTTGGGAAAAATATGGTATGTTTCTTAACTAAACAATAAGGAGATACCTTTTGAAAGGCTTACAAGAATATCAAAAACGAAAAGAATATCTCGTCTGTGTGGACAGCGACGGCTGCGCGATGGATACCATGGACGTAAAGCATATCCGTTGCTTTGGCCCGTGCATGGTGGAGGAATGGGGGCTGCAGGCATGGGAAACCTCGATTTTGAAGCGCTGGAACGAGATCAATCTGTACACCCTGACCCGCGGGATTAACCGCTTTAAGGGGCTGGCGATTGCCCTCAAAGAGGTTGATCAACGCCACCGAAAGATCGAGGGGCTTGCCGAGCTTATCGAATGGACGCAGAACGCTAGCGAGCTGTCGAATGACGGCTTAAAGCGGGCGATTGCGGAAAAAACCGCCTGTGTAGCGTTGCAAAAGGCGCTTACATGGAGTGTGGCGGTAAACACGGCGATTGGGGCTTTGCCCGAAGAGGAGAAGCTCCCCTTTCCCTTGGCGAAAGAGGCGCTTGCTTTCGCGCACGAGCATGCGGACGTTGCCATCGTATCCAGCGCCAACCTTGACGCGGTGGTCGAGGAATGGGAAAAGCACGGGCTTTTGCAGCACGTGGATATCGTTCTGTCGCAAAACGTGGGTAGCAAGGCGTTCTGTATTGCCGAGCTTTTGAAAAAGGGGTACGAAAAGGAAAAGGTTATGATGTGCGGCGACGCCCCTGGCGACCTTGCCGCGGCGGAAAAGAACGGTGTGCCGTATTATCCGATTTTGGTGAAAAAAGAGAGGGAAAGCTGGCAAGAGTTTCTCTCTGAGGGCTTATATCGTCTGCTGAACGGGGATTTTCAAGGGGAATACGAGGCGAAGAAAAAAGCCGAATTTTATAAAAATCTTGGCGCGGAGTGATTGGCGCGTGCCATAAAAACAAAAAAGGATAAGGAGAAAGCATATGGTGGATTTAAAGGCAAGGCCCTATTATCTTTCCGAGGAGGATATTGCGTGGGTCAAGGAAACGATTTCTTCGATGACGGCAGAGGAAAAAGTGGGACAGCTCTTTTTCCAGCTGACGATGGGCATTGAGGAGGGATATTTGCAGGGCTTGATGGAAAAATACCATCTGGGCGGCTGCCGCTATAATAACATGCCCGCAGGGGCGGTGCAGATGCAAAACGCGATTTTACAAAAGCACGCGAAAGTGCCGCTGTTTATTGCCTGCAACACCGAAACTGGTGGCAACGGAGCTTGTTCGGACGGTACGTTTATCGGCAGCGGGATCAAGATCGGTGCGACGGGCAACCTGGAATATGCCAAAATGTTGGGGCAATATTCCAACGAGGAAGCGGCGGCGCTTGGCTGCAACATGGCGTTCGCGCCCGTATGCGACATTCATTACCATTGGGAAAACACCGAGGTGGTGGCGCGTGCGTTCGGCAACGACCCCAAGCGTGTGGCGGAAATGAGCAAGGCGTACTTACAGGGCGCACATACGATTGAGGGCTTTGCCTGCGCGGCAAAGCATTTCCCTGGCAACGGTCAGGATTTCCGCGACGCGCACATCTCTAACAACGTCAACGCTTTTACCGAGGACGAGTGGATGCACACCTACGGCATGGTGTATAAGACCTTGATCGACGCCGATCTTGACGCGGTGATGGGCGGGCATATCATGATGCCCGAATATATGCGCGCGGTCAAGCCTGGGATCACGGATGAAGAAATGCTGCCTGCCACCCTCTGCCCCGAGATTATGACGGGACTGCTTAGGGGGAAGCTGGGCTTTAACGGCATGGTCGTCACCGATGCCAGCCACATGGTGGCGATGACCAACCGCATGACGAGAAGAGAAATGCTGCCGGCAAGCATCAACGCGGGCTGTGATATGTTCCTTTTTTTCAACGACCCCGACGAGGATTTTGGCATCATGTTGGACGCATATACCTCGGGGGTGATCAGCGAGGAGAGAATGACGGAGGCGCTCACCCGCATTTTGGGTTTGAAGGCGCGTATGGGCTTGCATAAAAAGAGCAAGGAAAAGCTGGTTCCCAGCGTACCTGCCCCCACCGTTTTGGGAAAAACGGAATATAAGGCCGCGGCGGAAGCCATCAGCAAGGGCAGCATTACGCTGGTGAAATATAAGGACGAGAACGTGTTGCCGCTGACCCCTGAAAAGTACAAACGGATCATGATCGTATACGTAAAGGGCGCGGCAGGTCCGATGGATTTCTTGGCGCAGATGGCAATGGGCGGCGGCGTACAGAAGAACCCTGCCGAGACGCTGCGCGACAAGTTGATAGAAAAAGGCTTTGACGCCTTTATCTATGAAAGCCCGCTGGATAAGATGAAACAGCAGATTGCGGCGGGGGAAAAACCCAGCCTGAACCTGTATTTTGCGGGCAAAAACGCCATTCAGGATTTTGTCGCAGGGCAAGACCTTGTCATCACCCTTTGCGACGTTGCGAACGGCAGACCGAGCTTTGGGCTTTCGAAGGGCGGCGGTGAGATCCCTTGGTACGTCTTTGAATTGCCCGTGGTGGCAATCAGCGTAAATGCGCCTACGATGTTGGCGGATATTCCGCAGGTACGCACCTACATCAACGCGTATGATTCCAAGCCCTCGACTATGGACGCGCTGGTGGAAAATCTGGTGACGGGCGTAGAAGCGTTCAAGGGCAAGGACCCGATCGACAGCTTTTGCGGGCTGTGGGACGCGAAAATCTAAACGAAAAAAGGGCGGTTTTCCGCCCTTTCCTTTTGGATATTTCTTGACATTCTTTCTAAATAGGTATATACTGTACTATATGAAAAACGATCGAACGAATTTCACAAAAAACGAAAAAGAGGCAGGGCAGGGTCGCGTTCAAGCATATGGAACGCATGGAACGCAAGGTCGTGGCGGACAATCGCGTGGGGCGCAATCTCGCGGCGCGCAAACCCACGGTGTGCAAACGCGCGGCGCAAAGTCTAGGGGAAAGAACAATCCCACGCAATATCTGTCCGTGCACAAGGTGCAGCGCAGCGACGAGCTGTTAGAATTTTTGCTGAAAAAGCTGAACACCTCTCGCAACAACGTAAAGGCATTGTTGTCCCGCAGGCAGGTTTTGGTGAACGGCAGCGTGGTCACGCAGTTCAATTTCGCACTCGCCAAAGATGATGAGGTAAAGATCGCCCGTAATTCTGTTCGCGAAGAAAGGGCTCAGCAGCCAAAGCAAGTGGAAAAGGGATTAAAAAAGGCGAAAGCAGGGCAAAATCTCCCCATGCCTAAGGTGAGCGTCTTATACGAGGACGACGATCTGATTGCCGTAGAAAAGCCCATAGGGCTTTTGTCTGTGGAAAGCGATAAGGAAACGGAATGTGCGTTCGCACAGGTGCTCAAATACCTGCAGAGCAAGGACAAAAGCTTGCGCCCGTTTATTTTGCACCGCATCGACAAGGAAACGTCGGGGGTGCTGCTGTTTGCGAAAAGCATCAAGTTGCATTCGATGCTGCGTATGCATTGGAACGAGCTGGTGCAGACCCGCGAATACGTCGCCGTGTGTGAAGGGGACTTTGCGCAAAAAGCGGATACCGT
>JAZURU010000163.1:0-9463 GCA_045606365.1 Candidatus Scatosoma sp.
TACTGCATCACCATCGCCTCCAAGGGTACGTTGCCCGTGCGTTCGCCGATGCCCAGCAACGAACAGTTTACGCCACTTGCACCGTACAGCCAAGCGGATACCGCGTTGGCAACCCCCATGTAAAAATCGTTATGTCCGTGCCATTCCAGCATTTCCGATGTCACGTCCGAATAATGGTGCAGACCATAGATCAGCCCGGGCACGCTTCTGGGCGGCGCAACGCCGGGGAAGGGAACGCCGTAGCCCATCGTATCGCACATACGGATTTTGACGGGGATACCCGTTTCCTTGGACAGCGCGGTCAACTCGTTGACGAACGGTACGACAAAGCCGTACAGATCCGCCCTTGTCAAATCCTCCAAATGACATCTGGGGGAAATCCCTGCCGCAAAAGCGTCCTTTACAACCCCCAAATAGTGATCAAACGCCTGACGACGGGTCATGTTCAGCTTTTTGAAAATGTGATAATCCGAACAGCTGACCAAGATTCCCGATTCCTTGATGCCGATATTCCGCACCAGCTCGAAATCCTCTTTCTTCGCACGAATCCAAGTGGTGATCTCGGGGAACTGATACCCCAGCGCCATGCACTGTTCCAGCGCGTCACGGTCCTTTTTCGTGTAGACGAAAAATTCGCTTTGGCGAATGATTCCGTTCGGGCCGCCAAGGCGTGCCAGCATCTTATATACGTCCACAATCTGTTTTGCCGTGTACGGCGCGCGCGACTGCTGTCCATCACGGAAGGTCGTATCCGTGATCCAGATATGCTCGGGCATATCCAGCGGCACGCGGCGATGGTTGAAGGGCGTATACGGAACTTCCGTGTACGGATAGATGTCACGATATAAGTTCGGCTCTTTTACGTCCTGCAAAGAGTATCTGTACTCTTCCTGCTCTAATAGGTTGCTGTGTCTGTTCTTTTCAATCATATTTCTCTTCCTTACACACGGGAAATAATCATTTTAATTTTCGATTATTGCCCCTTTTTTCATCAAATATTCGAATTATATAGATTATACACGATATGCGGGGGGAATGTCAACAAAAACTACCCCTTTTTTTCTTTTTTCCTATAAGGAAAAAGAGAAACCTGCCAATAGGTTTCTCTTTGGTAATCCCGTATCTTTTCGCCTTGTTGGCAGATCAAAGCTTCGCGATGACCTCCACCTCGACCAACGCACCCTTAGGCAACGTTTTTACCGCCACGCAGCTGCGCGCGGGACAAGTGGTAAAGTACTTTGCATACACTTCGTTAAAGGCGGCAAAATCGTTCATATCCGCCAAAAAACAGGTGGTTTTTACAGCGTTTTCATAGCTGCTGCCCGCCGCAGAAAGCACCGCGCCAAGATTTTGCATCACCCGTTCGGTCTGCTCGGTAATCGTTTCCCCCACGATCGTTCCCGTCGCGGGATCCAGGGGGATTTGACCGCTGGTAAATAAGAATCCACCCACCGCGATCGCCTGCGAATACGGCCCGATTGCCGCGGGCGCATTGTTTGTGCTTACCTTTTTAATTTCCATGATTGCTTTCCTCCGTTATATGCTTGGCATTCGTTTACACACCGTGTACCAGCTTAAAACCCGCCTCGGTGAGCGCCGTTTTGATGGCTTCGATGTGTTCAAAGTTTCTGGTTTCCAACGTAATTCTAAGATAACAGCCGTTGACGTCCGAACCCTCGTTCGCCCTTTCGTGGCGCACCGAGGTGACGTTGCCGCCAAGGCGAGCAATAATCTCCGACACCCCCAGCAGCTGCCCCGGCTTATCCAAAAGCTCTACCGTCAGCTGATAGCTTCTGCCCGACATCAGCAAGCCGCGTTTAATCACGCGCGATAAAATCGTCACGTCGATGTTCCCGCCCGAAAGCACGCAGACAACTTTTTTCCCTGCAAGATCCACTTTGCCAAACATCGCCGCCGCTACCGATACCGCACCGGCGCCCTCCGTCACCAGCTTTTGCTGTTCCATCAGCGCCAAAATCGCCGCTGAAATCTCGTCGTCGGTGACTGTAACGATTTCGTCTACGTATTTTTCCACCAGCTCGTACGTCAGCTTACCAGGGCGTTTCACCGCGATGCCGTCTGCAATCGTGGACACGCTGGACAGCTCTTCAATTTTATGCTCTGCAATCGAATTTGCCATCGAGGGTGCGCCCGTCGCCTGCACACCGTATACCTTGACCGAGGGGGCAAGTGTTTTCAGGGTATATGCAATCCCCGAAATCAGCCCGCCGCCACCGATGGGAACAATCACCGCGTCTACGTCGTGCAGCTGTTCTAAAATTTCCAGCGCAATCGTACCCTGCCCCGCAATGACGTCCTCGTCGTCAAAGGGATGTAAGAAGGTGTACCCCATCTCGTCGCGCAGCTGCAACGCCTTTTGGTAGGCGTCGTCATAGACTCCTTTGACAAGGCAGACCTCCGCGCCGTAGCTCTTGGTTGCCTCCACCTTGGAAATGGGTGCGCCGTCAGGCAAGCAGATCACGGCCTTGATTCCGTTTTTCTTTGCCGCCAAAGCAACGCCTTGCGCATGATTGCCCGCCGAGCAAGCCACCACGCCGCGCGCCTTTTCCTCCTTAGAAAGCTTGGACATTTTGTAGTAAGCGCCGCGCACCTTAAACGAACCGGTCACCTGCAGATTTTCCGTCTTTAAATAGATCTCCGCACCCTTGCAAAGCTTGGGGGCGTAGATGACGTCCGTTTTTCTGGCGACCTCTTTCAGGGCATTTCTTGCACGGTACACGTTATCAATTGTAAGCATATATTTCTTCCTCTTTAAAGCTTATTTTGCGCGCAGTAGGCTGTCGATAAACTGCTCTGCGCAGCGGGGGGAACGGTTGCCCTTTTTCAAAGCGAATGCCTCCGCCTCGATGAACAATTCGTTTTCGGGTTTCTCGATCCCTTTCCGCTTAGCAAGCGTTTTGACAATGGAAAGGTAGAGCTGCTTGTTCGGCTTTTGGAAGAGCACCGTCAAGCCAAAGCGTTCGGACAACGACAGCGTTTCCTGCAACGTATCGTTTCTATGCACGTCGTCGTCACTTCTATCCCCAAAGCTTTCCTTGATGATGTGCCGACGGTTGCTGGTGGCGTAGATCACCGCGTTTTCCGCTTTCGCGGACGCCGAGCCCTCCAACGCCGCCTTCAGCATGCTAAAATTGTCATCACTTTTCGAAAACGCCAAATCGTCTATGAAGATGATGAATTTCAGCGGGTTTTCGCTGATTTTCCCCATAACAAAGGGGAGCAAAGAAAGCTGATCCTTTCTCAACTCGATCAGTCGCAAGCCCCGATCAAAATATTCGTTGGCAAGCGCCTTGACCGTAGAGGATTTCCCCGTGCCGGCGTCCCCGCACAGCAGAGTGTTTGCCGCAGGTCTGCCCTCGATAAAAGCGAGGGTATTTTCCACCACTTTTGCCCGTTCCTGCTCGTATCCGACAAAGCTTTCCACGCCGATCTTATCCGCGGAAACAATGGGTTCGATTTTCTTTTCGTCCGAAAGACGGAACATGCCGTAGGCGGCAAAGATGCCGTAGCCATAGCGGTCGATATCCCTAAGCCGCACCGCATATTCTGACATAAGATCCACTTCTTCGCTGTCAAACGATGGCAGCAGGTATGCGTTCACGCCCAAATCCTCGGCAAAATCGGAAGGGGTTAAGGAGGCAAAATCGGAAAAGATTTTCAGCTCTTTTTCCACCGTTTCGCCAATGTTTTCGTTGAAGGTTTCCCTGCGCGCTTTTTTACGAACGTATACGTTTTCATCCATGAACACTAGCGATTTTATCAGCTCGGTCAGGCTGCCGCCCCCCGAATATATTTCGCCGACAAACAGCGCGTATGCCTTGCGTTTTTCCGCCTCCGTCTGCGCCAAGCAATAGCCCTCGAACGCTGTAAACAGCTTGGATTCTATCACGCCGCGAAAGACCGCAACCGTACAAAGCTGTAAATAGATAGGCTGTAATTGTTTTCTCATATCCCCTCCCGCGTTATAAACGCGCGATGATTTCGTCCGTGATCTCCGTTGTAGAAAGCGCCGCGCCACCGCGCGCAATGTCCGCCGTACGCAATCCGTCGGCAAGCGCTTTATCCACCGCGTTTACAATCGCCTCGCTCTCTGCCTTTAAATCAAAGGAATACAGCAACATCATTGCCGCCGAAAGAATGGTGGCAATCGGGTTGGCTTTGCCCTGCCCTGCGATGTCAGGTGCGCTGCCGTGAATGGGCTCGTACAGCCCGCGCTTGGTGTTGCCCAGAGAGGCAGACTCTAACATTCCGATAGAGCCGGTGATCTGGCTTGCCTCATCGGACAAAATATCGCCGAACATATTGCTCGTGACGATGACGTCGAATTGCGAAGGGTTTCTAACCAACTGCATTGCCGCGTTGTCCACCAGCATATCCTGCACCTCTACGTCGGGGTATTCCGTCGCAATCTCATGCACGACCTTTCTCCAAAGGCGGGAGGTTTCCAAAACGTTCGCCTTGTCGATGCTGGTCAATTTCTTTCTGCGCTTTCTGGCGCAGTCAAACGCTACGCGGGCGATACGTTCGATTTCCATACGGCTATAACATTCGGTGTCGTACGCCTCTTCGCCGTACTTGCCCTCACGATAACCGCGTTCGCCAAAATAAATGCCGCCCGTCAACTCCCTGACGATCATGATGTCAAAGCCTTTTTCTACGATGTCCTCACGCAAAGGACATTCCGCTTTCAACGCGGGATACAGCTTTGCAGGGCGCAGGTTGGTAAACAGCTCCATTGCCGCACGAATGCCAAGCAACGCCTTTTCCGGGCGCAAATGCCCCGGCAAAGTGTCCCATTTCGGGCCCCCGACCGCCCCCAAAAGCACGCTGTCGGAAGCCAAACAACCCTCTACCGTTTCCTTAGGCAAAGGCTGCCCCGTAGCGTCGATAGCGCTGCCGCCGATAAGATAAGGAGTGAACACGAACTCGTGTCCGTATTTGTTGCCTACCGCCTCTAAAACACGCACTGCGCTGTCTACGATTTCAGGGCCGATTCCGTCCCCGCGAAGAAGTCCTATTTTATACTGCATTTTTTGTTCACCTCGTACATGGTATGGTGTTTTTGAAATAAATTACGGAAATAATTTAGTGAATTGCGCCTTTTTTAATGCTCTCCACCAAACCGCCGTTTTCGATGATCTGCTGGATAAACGCAGGGAAAGGCTTGGTCTGAAAAGACTTGCCCGTGGTACGGTTATAAATCACGCCTGCGTCCAAGTCTGCCTCTACCGTATCCCCCTCAGCGATGCCGTCCACCGCCTCCGAACATTCTACAATCGCTAAGCCGATATTGATAGAGTTGCGATAGAAAATACGGGCAAAACTTCTTGCGATTACAAGGGAAATACCACTCTCTTTAATCGCAATCGGGGCGTGTTCACGGGAAGAGCCGCAACCAAAGTTGTAGCCTGCCACCATAATATCGCCCGCCTGCACTCTGTGCACAAAGGTCTTGTCGATGTCCTCCATACAATGGGACGCAAGTTCCTTTTTGTCAATCGTGTTCAAATAACGGGCAGGGATAATTACGTCCGTATCCACGTTGTCGCCATAACAAATGCTTTTTCCTGTGAATTTCATACCTATACTCCATAACCAAAGCAATATAATCCGAGCCAGCCCAAAAGCCGTCTTTTGAACGCTTTATGGCTTGTCGTCATCATAATACTTTGGTATAATTTCTTCCTTCGCACCAAAAATCATATCAAAATCCGAACTTTTGGGTGCGAAGCAATTTTATAGCGAGCAAATTTTCGTCCTTCTACAAGGCGAAAGCCGCAGGTAAACCCGACGGTTTATCAAGGATTTCAACGAAGTAGCAGGCAAAATTTACTGCTAAAAATCTTGGTTCAGATTATATTGCTTTGGTTAACCGGAGAGGCAATTTTTCCCGCCACCGCGCTTGCCGCCGCCACCGCGGGAGAGGCAAGATACACCTCGGAGGATACGTGCCCCATTCTGCCAACGAAGTTTCGGTTGGTGGTAGCCACCGCCCTTTCGCCTGCCGCCAGCACGCCCATGTGCCCGCCAAGGCAAGGCCCGCAGGTCGGCGTAGAAACCACGCAGCCTGCCTCGATGAAAATACGCACCAAGCCGTTTTCAATCGCCTTTAAGTAAATGTCCTGCGTGGCAGGAATGATGATTGCGCGCACGTGCTTTGCAACCTTTTTGCCCTGCAAAATGCTTGCAGCCTCTTCCAAATCCTTGTAATGTCCGTTGGTGCAAGAGCCGATCACCACTTGGTCGATCTTGATTTCCCCAATCTGATCAAACGTGCGGGTATTTTCAGGCAAGTGCGGGAAAGCAACGGTGGGCGTAATTGTGGAAAGATCAATTTCGTAGGTTGCGTCGTACATCGCGTCGTCGTCCGCTTTGTAGGCGGTAAACGCCCGATCTGAACGCGCTTTTACATACGCCTCCGTCTGTTCGTCCACCTCGAAAATACCGTTCTTCGCGCCCGCCTCAATCGCCATATTCGAAATGGTCAATCGGTCGTACACCGTCAGCGAGGAAACCCCCTCGCCCACGAACTCCATCGACTTATACAGCGCACCGTCCACGCCGATTTTGCCGATGATATGCAAAATAACGTCCTTGCCCGATACGTATTTTTGCAGCTTGCCTTTCAGGACGAACCGAATAGCAGAAGGCACTTTGAACCAAGCCTTCCCCGTCGCCATACCGCAAGCCATATCCGTCGAACCGACGCCCGTCGAAAACGCGCCGATCGCACCGTACGTGCAGGTGTGCGAGTCCGCACCGATCACCACGTCCCCGGGCACTACCAAGCCCTTTTCAGGGAGCAATGCATGCTCGATACCCATATCGCCGACGTCGTAGAAATGCGTGACCTCGTGCTTTTCGCAAAAATCGCGGCACATTTTACATTGCGTTGCCGCTTTAATGTCCTTATTCGGGGCGAAATGGTCCATGACCATCGTCACCTTGTCCTTATCGTAAACGCCCGTCGCGCCGATGTTTTCAAATTCTCGAATTGCCACGGGGGAGGTGATGTCGTTGCCCAGCACTCGGTCTAAGTTGACCAGCACCAGTTCGCCCGCCTCCACTTTTTCGAGCCCTGCGTGCGCCGCAAGGATTTTTTGTGTCATTGTCATTCCCATGATGAGAAACTCCTTTTTAAGAAGTGAATTGCAGAGTAGTATTACTCCACATTTGTTGTGTGTAAAACGTTGCAGTTGCAAGCAAATCCAGCGTTTGCGAAAATGGTGAAGATACAAGCAAGACGCGAAGGGCGCGGCTTTCCCGACGGGAGCGTACATAGACGTACGTGACCTAGGGAAAACGCAAGCCCGCCAAAGTATTGCGCCGTATATCCGCCATTTTTTACTTATTGATGATTGCGCCTTTGTCCGCCGACGACACCTGCGCCGCATACCGCTTTAAATAGCCCGATACTTCTTTGCGCTTGATCGGCATTTCTTGTTTGCGTTTTGCCAGCTCTTCGTCCGATACCTTCAATTCGATTTTGTAGGCAGGAATATTGATCGAAATGATATCCCCGTCCTTGACGTACGCGATCGTACCGCCTGAAACCGCCTCGGGGGAAACGTGACCAATCGCCGCACCGCGGGTCGCGCCTGAAAATCTGCCGTCGGTAATCAGCGCCACGTCCTTATCCAAGCCCATGCCCGCGATCGCCGAAGTCGGCGAAAGCATCTCACGCATTCCAGGGCCGCCAGCAGGACCTTCGTTGCGGATCACCACTACGTCGCCCTTAACAATCTTCCCTGCATAAATCGCCGCGATTGCCTCTTCCTCGCTTTCATAGACCTTGGCAGGTCCTTCGTGCACCAGCATTTCCGCCGCCACAGCCGAACGTTTTACCACGCAGCCGTCGGGGGCGAGGTTTCCTTTCAGAACGGCGATACCGCCCGTCTTTGTAAACGCCGTTTCGGGAGTACGGATTACCCCTTCGTCGAGGTTCTTGACCCCTTCCAAATTTTCTTTCATCGTCTTTCCCGTGCAGGTCAAAACGGACGTATCCAAAAGGTTTAATTTTTCCAGCTCTTTCAAAACGGCATATACGCCGCCCGCCTCGTTCAGATCCTCCATATAGGTAGGCCCTGCGGGGGCAAGGTGGCAAAGGTTAGGGGTGTGTTCGCTGATTTCATTTACCTCTTCTAAGGAGAACGGCACGTCGCACTCGTTCGCGATAGCGGGCAAATGGAGCATGCTGTTCGTTGAACAACCCAATGCCATGTCTGCGATGATTGCGTTTTTGATTGCCGCTTTTGTCATAATGTCGCGGGGCTTAATCTGCTTTTTCACCAGCTCCATTACCTGCATACCTGCGTGTTTTGCCAGCTCGATACGCGCCGAATACACCGCAGGGATCGTACCGTTGCCGCGCAAGCCCATGCCCAAAACCTCGGTGAGGCAGTTCATGGAATTTGCCGTATACATACCCGAACACGAACCGCAGGTAGGGCATACCTTGCGTTCAAATTCGGTCAGCTGACATTCGTCAATCTTGCCTGCTTTGTACGCGCCAACCGCCTCGAACATGCTGGAAAGCGAGCGTTTCTTGCCACCCACTCTACCCGCAAGCATCGGTCCACCCGAAACGAACACGGTGGGGATATTGAGTCGCGCAGCCGCCATCAGCAGCCCGGGTACGTTTTTATCGCAGTTGGGGATCATCACCAGCCCGTCAAAGCCGTGCGCCATCACCATTGCCTCGGTGCTGTCGGCGATCAGGTCGCGGGTGACGAGGGAATATTTCATACCGACGTGCCCCATGGCGATCCCATCGCAAACCGTAATTGCGGGGAACATAATCGGCGTACCGCCCGCCATGGCAACGCCAAGCTTTACCGCGTCGCAAATTTTATCCAGGTCCTTGTGCCCGGGTACGATCTCGTTATACGAACAGACCACGCCGATCAGCGGGCGAGAAAGCTCCTCGTCCGTCAAGCCAAGCGCATGATACAACGATCTATGCGGTGCGTTGTGAAAACCGTCTACTATTGTGTCTTTAATCATAGTGATACCTTTATAAGGGAGTGAATTGATTTGCTCAGCAAGCCGACAAAGTATTGCGTAGCAAATCCACGTTTGCAAAAACGTTGCAGTTGCAAGCAAGACAAGGAGAACGCGGCTTTCCCGACGGGATATTTACAGGGGTAAATGAGCGAGGGGAAACGCGCAAGTTCAACGTCGTATTGCGTAGCAAATCCAACGTTTTTTTTAGTTGTTGATGAACTTCTCTTCGTCCGCCCAGCTATACAGCTTACGAATATCCTTACCCACCACTTCGGAGGGGTGCTCGGCAGCAAGCTTTCTCATCGCGTTGAAATGCACCTGCGCGCCTGCGTCCGACATATCAAGCAGGAAATCCTTTGCAAACGTACCGTCTTGAATATCCTTCAAAACCTTCTTCATCGCCTTTTTCGTTTCCTCGGTGATGATCTTCGGTCCGGTG